>JAIRVA010000323.1 GCA_031254155.1 Propionibacteriaceae bacterium | reverse complement strand
CTGTTGCCACACCGACTGGTCGACCAATATGTGTTTGCCACGGTGCGGGCGTTGGCGTATTTGCGTGACGTGGAGGTGGTGGAATGACGGTTGCCCTGGCCCGCGTACTCGATTTTCTCGACCAGAGCGTGGTGTCAGAACTCATGCGTCGGTATGGATTTGCCGAGCTTGAGGCGTTGCGGGCGTATCTCGGTTCGGAGACGTACCGCCTTGTCGCCGACGATGAGCTGAAGGTGTGGCACTTCGCGCCGCTGGCGGTGGTGGACTTGTGGGAAACCGAGCGGGCGACGGGCGACCCGCGCAACTCGGTCTACCTGGGAGGCGGCGATGACTGAGGAACTGCGCTTTTTCATTTACCTGCTGGAGCGGTACGGCGCGTCGAAAGGCGTGAGCGGCGGCGAGATGCTGGCCCAACTGGACGCCAAGGGCCTGACGGAGTTCGTGATTAGTCTCTACGACCTCTACCACGTCGAGCGCTTGGAGAACGCCTTCGCCGACCTCGACGAACTGCTGGCCCACGGTTTGCCCGCGACGGCTCCGGAGTCTTTCTATGGTTTCGTACCGCTCCCGCCGCGCGGTGGAACTGTGTCCAACGACGTAGTCAATGCCATCCGCGAGAAGGAAGATGAGGAATCCGTCAGGGCGGCCGCACCGGCCGTGGTCACCGATCAAGTACGTCGAGATAGGTGAGGAAAGCGTCAGTTGTCGGGTGGAAAGCGACTTCACCTCGTACCACCAACTGGTCGACCTCGCGTTCGCGGGCCTGCCAGCGGTCGGCCCAGAACCATCTCTGGTCTGCGGCGACTGGCAGCGATGGGCGGAGTTCAAACGCACCGTCGGGAGGCTCGGTCGGCATGACTCCAGCCTACCGGAGCGCCGCAGAACGGCAGCGCGGCAGGACACAGGGGTCATGGTCATCGTGTCCCCGGATCGGCACGACGGGGCTCGGTCGAGATCGGGATACGGTGTGATCCTGCGTCATGATGCCGACAAAGTACGCCGGGTACGACCAGTTGGCCAAGTCGGTTGAACAGCGACCCGTACGCCGTCGGCGTGCCGTCCGGAAGGCGCGTCAGGTAGTAGCTGTAGCCGTCTGCCTGCGTGGCTTGGATCTTTAGCAACAAAGGACACACGGTGCTGATACTACAGTGATAGTGTTGACAGTTGTAAAACTATTTTGTAGGGTGTGAATGACCACTTCAGAGGGAACATTGGCAAATTTACCTCTGATATCTCATCTGAGACTGACTTCCAGTCT
Source organism: Propionibacteriaceae bacterium (assembly GCA_031254155.1). Classification (GTDB taxonomy): domain Bacteria; phylum Actinomycetota; class Actinomycetes; order Propionibacteriales; family Propionibacteriaceae; genus WQYJ01. Next base: position 7,869 of record JAIRVA010000323.1, on the reverse strand, counting down.
CTGTTAACAAAGGAGTTGAATTAAAGTCGAGATTGATAAAGCTCGCGGCTAGCTTGGTGATCGGCGGGATCTCCTCGCTCGTGGTCGGGGCTGCGGTTGCTCAGGCGGCTCTGACGCTGTATGCCGAGACCAGCTACCGCGTGCCGATTGGGATGTACTCGGTCGCGCAGACCAGTCCCACGAACCTGTCTTCTGGTGTCGACAACACGCTGAGTTCGCACGACAATGCCACTGGGTGGACCGTTGCCCTCGCGCACGACAAGAACTTGGCCGGCCACTGCTTCCAGGCCGCGCCGTGGACGAAGGACCCTGACTTCTGGTTCTTTGATGACAACGCGGTCTCCTCGCTTCAGGTGGGTCGCGCCTGCCCGTGACGGATCCGACAGCTGCCGCCGCTGTTCTTAATGCTGGAGACACATGGAGAGCAGCGGCGGTAGCTGCGCGAGCACGAGTAGGCAGACTAGGGGGGAACACGGATGCCAGAAGTCCCCGGCTGTTGGCGAAGTAGCAGATGCTGCGCGGGGTGAAAAGCGTCGGGGTGGATTCTGGCGAGAGTGAAAGGATATCCAAATGTGCAGTAGCGCAAGGAGTAGCGCTGAGGCTGGGAGTTGTGGGTGATGGGCGTTCTGGTCGATGCGGAGGGGATCGTCGCTGACTACGTGGTGAAGACGGGTCGGGTTCAGGCCCTCAAGGGGGTGGATGTGATGATTGAGGCTGGCGAGGCGGTGTGTTTGTTCGGCGCGAGCGGGTCTGGCAAGAGTACGTTGTTGAATGTTTTGGCGGGGTTGGATGTGCCTGATGCCGGCCGTCTGCGTGTGTGCGGCGAGGACATGCTGAGTCTGTCTGACGTCCAACGCACTGCATTGCGGTTAAGGTCGATTGGCATGGTGTTCCAAGACAACAACCTGGTAGCGCAGTTCACGGCGGTCGAGAACGTCGAGTTGATCTTGCGGTGCCAGGGTGTCGGGTCCCCCCGTCGCGGGGCGGCTGAGCTGTTGGCGGCGTTGGGGGTGGCAGACCTGGCGGATCGGTACCCAGCCGACATGTCGGGTGGGCAGCGCCAGCGGGTCGGCATTGCGCGGGCATTGGCCGGGCAGCGGGCGGTAATACTGTGTGATGAGCCGACTGGTGCTTTGGACCGGGCGAACTCGGAGTTGCTGTTTGGGCTGTTGCGTGATCTGGCGCATTCGTACGGGATAGGGGTGCTGGTTGCCACTCATGATCGGTTGGCAGAGCGGTACGCGGATCGGGTGTTGGAGATATGCGACGGCCAGTTGGTGGCGTCATGAGGCAGGTGTGGCAGGTCGGGGGGTTGTTGGCGCGATCTCAGCCTTTTCGGGGTCTGCTGGTCCTCGTCGCGGTGGCCACGGCGGTGGTGGTAGCAACGAGCATGTGTATCACTCAGTTGTCGTGGAGCCCTCAGCAGCGAGCGGTGTCGGTTCTGGGTGAGGCTCAGGCGAGGGTACGACCAGTCGTGGTGGAAGAGGTGCCACCGGGGGCCGCTCTGGTGTCACCGGGCTGGGGGACCGGGGAAGGAGAAGGGGAGGAAGTGCTCCCGGTCTGGCGCACGCTGCTGCCGCTAAGCGTGGCGGACGGTTCGTTCGCAACGGTCGCCTACTCCGAGTTGGAGATGCCGTCTCCCGTACTGAACGGGAATACCAAGTTGGTGTCCGGGCGGTGGCCGGCGACCGCTGGAGAGTGTGTCGCGACAGCGTGGGCGACGGGCCAGGCCAGTCCTCCGATAGGCGAGTGGCCATTAACGATTGTCGGGCGGCTGAAGGATGTCTTCTATCCGAGTGCTGATGGGTTCTACTGCGCGCCGGGGACGTGGGAGACCTGGCGGCTGTCGGAAGCGGAACAGCAGGCCAGTCGCTTCGCCGTGTCCGCGGAATTCTTTCTCCTGGGTGACCCAGGTGTGGTGGAGCGCGAGCTCGTGCAAGTTGTCGACGGCGGCCAGTACGGAGCTTGTACGGTTGAGACCCGCGAGCAGTTGCTCGCCTTTTCGGGTGTGTCGGCGCAGAAGTTCTTGGGCGAACAGGCGCCATTCCTGGCACTTCCCTTCGGTGTCGCGCTGGTGCTCGCGGGGCGGTTGGCGCGATGGTCGGGCGTGGTGAGTCGGGCCTTGGTTCGGGCTGGCGTGCCCGCGCTGCCGTTGCGTCGGACCATGGCCGCCACCGCGCTCGGAGGTACCGTGGTGGCAACCCTTGTCGGCGGGGTAGGTGGCGCGATTCTGGCGTTCGCCGCGCGGCCGGGGCTGATGCTGGCGAACAGCGGGGCGCCGCTGTCAGACTGGCGGCTGCCAGTCGCTGACCTGCTGGAGATAATGCTGGTGTGCGTGATTGCGGCCGGACTGGGATTGGGGGTCGGGGACGCGGTGACAAGTGCCCGCTTGGGCCAACACGACCGGGTCGCGACACCGCTCAGTCGAACGACTCAGATCGTGGTAGCGGTGGCGGGCGCGGTCGTGGCGGTGGCGGCGCTCGGAGCCGTGTTGATGTCGGCGGGGCGTTTGTGGTGGATGGTCGGCGGCGGGTTGGCGCTGGTGATCGGGCTGGCGGCTGTCACGCCACTGCTTGTGGGCAAGCTGGGTACGGTGCTGTCACGACGCCCGGTGTCTGCGACGACGCTCGCCGGGCGGATTCTGGTTGAGGACTCCCGGCGTTGGGGTGTCGTCACCGCGATGATGACGGTTGTCCTGGGCGTTGTGTGCTCCTTGTTCGTGATGAGCGCGTCCTCGCTGGCTGGACAGGTCATCTTGGAGTCGTCTCCGATCCCGGCGGGAAGCGTCCGCATTGAGGTTGAAGCGTACGGCGGGGCTCAACTGCCGCCTGCAACGCTAACCCGGTTCGAGAGTGATCTGGGACTGGCCACGTCTCCCGTGGTTCTCACCGAGTTGGGCGTTAAGCTCGGAAATTGGGGTCTCATCCAGGCCGTGACAAGCCTGGATGACGCTCGGCGGCTGCTAGGTGATCTCTCCGACTCCGCAGTCATGGTGCTACAGCACGGCGGTGCCGTCGTCGTTGGAAAGACAATGAACAACGAGACGGACATGCTGGCCGAGCCAGTCGATGGTACGTCGGGTGTCAGCATTCCCATTATCTCCATTCGCCCCGACCAGGCCCACCGGTACACGACAGGAGCTGGGTTTGCGCTCGCCCCGGCCTTGCCGGAACGGTTGCAGCAGGCGGAGGTCGTCCGCGTCTGGAACGTGTACCAGGGGCTCACCCCGGCCCAGGATGTGAAGGCCCGCAGTTGGGGCGCCGATACCGGCCTGAACGCGTTCCAGACCCAGGCGTACCGCCCGTCGACTGGGTTCTCCTTGCCCCAATGGTTGGCGATCTCTCTCCTCGGCTTCGGGCTGTTGTTCGCGCCACTGCTCGCTCTGGTGCTCCGTAACGATGTCCGGGCACTCAGGGGTCTTGCAGCCACCCTCCGGAGTATCGGCTTGGCGAGGCGGTGGACACGACCGGTGTTTGCCACCCTGGCCGGGGTGACCCTGGGCGTCGCCACCGCAGTCGCGCTGACATCAGCCCTCGTGACAGGCGCACTGCTCAACGCCCTCTACCCAAGCGCCTTCGACCTGCGGGGAACTCCGTGGTGGATGCTAGCCGGGTTCCTCATTGGTATTCTGGCCGCCGCCCAACTCGCCGCTCACTCAGCGATGAGAGGGCTCACCAGTCGCAGTCACGCGATCACGATCTGACCGTTTTCACACGGGCCTCAGGACCCCGAGGACGACGTACCTGGCGCCCTCGAACTCGTAGGAGCAGGTGGAGAGGGCGACGATGTGGTCGCCCGGTGTGTAGGTGACGCCGCTGGTGAAGGTGGTGTGGGCGGCGGCGTAGGCGAGCAGGGAGTCGAGGTTGTCTTCGAACATGAAGGCGCGGTCGCGCCAGTCGCCGGCGGCGACGACGACGCCGTAGAGCAGGTCGAGGCGGTACGACGTCCCCGCCGTGGTGAGGTACATCGTCGGGTGCGCCTCGGCGTACGACTGGTGTTTGTAGCCCACCAGCGACCCGAACATCGCGCCGGATTTCAGGTGGTGGCCGTAGACCACGGTCAGGTGGCCGCTGAAGTCGGGCGGGTTGTTGTAGTCGATGAACAGCGACCCGTACGCGCCCGCCGTACCATCCGGCAGATGCGTCAGGTAATAACCGTAGTCAGACGCCCGCATGACCGGGTAGTCGATCGGGGTGCCGGGGCTCACGAGCCACGCGACCGCGTCCCGGCCCACGGCTTGGAGCGCCGCGAAGTCGACATCGGCTGGTCCGCCCGGCGCGGGTTGTGTCGGATCGGCTGGTCCGCGCCCCATCCGGACGCTGAGGTCCGCGTACGCGGCATCACCTTGGGCGTACACCTGTTGGGCGGCGCGAAGTCCGTACCCGCCGTACCCCATGGCACCGACGGCGACCACCAGGACGACGGCAGCAATGACTCGGCGGACCCTCATCGGCGGCCCGCCCGCGCGCGGCCACCGGTCGCCAGGACGGCCACGGCCGCCGCCGCCCCCGCGCCGCCGAGTGTCAGCAGCCAGAGGTACCGCGTGGTGTCGGTCGGGTCCCCGGTCTTCGGCCCGACCGGTACCACCGGCGCGATCCCGGGTACGCCGGGTACACCCGGTACGCCGGGTACGCCGGGCGACGGTGGTTGTGTGGCCCGCCCGGTGTAGTGGTTGATGAAGCCGAGGCTCGTGACCGGGCGGTTCAGTTGGTTCGTGATCACGCGCGCCACCGCCAACTGATCGTCGTCCTCCAGCGTCACGGTGTCGGTGAGAGTGTAAACCACCTTGTCATAGTCGTAATCGGCGCTCCCGGCGACCTCGGTGACCTCGTAAAAGAAGACCCCCGGCTCGGTGTAACTCCACACCCCGAACCGGGCTTCGCCGGTCCCCGTGATCTGGATGTCTTTGACCCCGGACGTACTGCCCTCGGGCATGGGCTGATCCGGCGACGCGGCCATCAGCCGGAAGGTGAATTCATCCGGGGTGACCGGGGAACCGGTGACGGTCTTCTTCACCGGCGGGTCGTCCATGGTAAGCGGATCGGTCGGGCCGAAGCTGTAACTGGTGGTGAACAGGATCGCGGACACCTTCTCGCCCTCCGGGTTGCGGACGAAGAGTTGCGCGGCGAGCGAGTCGTCGACGTCGACCTCGATCAGGTACGACCGGTGGTCGTAGGTCCAGCCGGGGTACCCGGTTTCCGCGGCCCATTCGAGCGTGTAGTGGTACGTGCCGGGCCGGTCGAACAGGATCGGCCCGATCTCAACCGTGGCCGTGTGCGCGAGGGTGAAGGTGTAGTCCTCGCCCACGCTGCCCGCCGGCAGGGGGTGACGATGGTCGTGGGCGTGGAGCCGGTACGTCACGGCGTGGTCGCCGAGGTCGGTGGGGGTGAGCCCGTTCCCGGTGAAGGTACCCGTTATGCCCGTCGGCTTGCCCGTACCCGGTTTGCCCAGGTGGCCCGGCTTTCCGGGTGGCCCCGGTTCGCGTGGCGTGCCTGGTTTGCCCGCGCTCGTCGGGTCGCCCGTACCCACCGGTTCGTCCACGGCCAGCGGTTCACCCAGCGCCTCCACGGCAACGGGCGTACTCAGCCTACGGTCGGCGGGATCGTCCTCGTCGTTCAGGCAGACCTGGCTGACTTCCAGGGTGAGGGGGTTGGCGGCCGCCTGGGCGGTCGGCAGTCCGCTCAGTCCGGCGAGCCCCCCGAGCGTGAGCAGCAGGGTCAGGGCCGCGGCGGGGATGTGTCCCAGCGTGTGTCTCAGCGGGTGTCTCATGATGTGCCCCTTTTTGCTTGTCGGCAGGTTTTCTTGCGGAGGGTGAGGAGGAGTACGAGCGCGGCCACGACGAGGAGGCCCCCGCCGGCGAGCCACCAGGTGATGGCCGGCCAACCGGGCCGCCCGTCGACCCCCGTCAGCCATTTCCCGTTGCCGGCCGACTCGGCGGGGAACGGGTCGGGATACGTCTGGCCGGTGATCCGGCCCACGAGGATGTCGCGGCCATTGGTCGAGGTCGCCGAGCAGGTGGACAGCAGGACGAGCCGGTCGGTTGTCGTCACGCCGATGTCGCGGGTGTGCGTCGCCTGGGCGAGCAGGTTGTCGAGGTACGCCCGCCGGTCCGCGTCGCGGAGGTGGAGGTTGTACACCGCGTCGTCGTAGGCGTCGGCGTGGATGAACGCGAAGAACTCGATCCCGTGGTTCGTACCGTCAAAGTACAGATCGCCGTACCGGTGCTCGTCGAACATCGCCGGCTCCCGGAAGGAGCCGACCTGGCCGAACATGACCGCTTTGTCCATGTGGTGGCCGTAGATGATGGAGTTGAAGTCTGAGAAGTCGCCCCGGTTCCGGTAGTCCAGGAACAGGGCCCCCGCCAAGGAGTAACGGCCCTCCGCGTCGGTGTTGAGGTAGGTGGAGTTGTCGGCGGCCTGGGTGACGGGGTACGAGATGTTCGTCCCGTACACCGTCAGCCAGGCCATGACCTCCGGGTTGAGGGCCTGCAACTCCTGGAAGGATTTGCCGCCCGCCTTGGCCGGCTCGTAGACCGCGTAGTGCGAGCGGTCGGCGGCCTGGAAGACCTGGTGGGAGTCCCACAGGGCGAAGCCGGCGAACGCGAGCAACACCACGATGATTGTCAGTACGACGAGGTTCACCGCGGAGTTGACCACCGCAATGGTCCGGCGCGCGCTGGCTGGGGCTGTCATCCTGGGGGACTCCCTCACTGATCCGTCTTGTTAGTGCCTGGCCTGGGCGGCCTTGCGGAACCGGACCACGACGTAGGCACCCAGGCTGAGGGCCACGAGCGCGATCAGGAGGTAGTACGGCAGGTTGTCGAGGCTGATGCCCGTCGCGGTGATGTCACCCCGGTCGTTGACGAAGTCCGCGCTGTTCGCCGGACCCTCGCCAACGTACAACGTACCCTGGTAGACAGCGTTGCTCGCGGCCGGCAACGTCAGGCCCAGGCCGGCGCCGCCGGTCTCGCGCCCGCCCGTGATCCCGGCCTCGGTCACCGTGGCCTTGGCCGTGTAGGCCGTGGTACCGTCTTCGCTCACCGTGTAGCGCGTGCCGACCGGGGTGTCGACGAACACCAGGGACTGGCCGTGCTTGAGGTTGACATCGAGGTTGGACCCGGAGGCGACGGTGAACTTACCACCGGCGATGGCGCCGGCGTAGTTGTCAGCCGTTGTCACGATGATGTACTGGCCCGCTGTCGCCGGGTCGGCCGCCACCACGTACGCCGTGAAGGCCGTGACGCTCGAGAGAGTCGGTGCGGTCACCGTGGCGTGGAAGGGGAAGTAGGCCGAGGTGTCGGAGTAGTCGCCCTGGACGGTCTTGCTGATGGCCAGCGTCCAGTTTTTGTCGGTCGTCGGTGTCGTCCCGCCTTCAGTCTTGACGTACTGGTTCAGGAAGATCATCTGCGAGTAGGTGTACCCCAGGCCGGGGTTGCCACCGGGTGTCGGGTCGACCTTCGCCTGGTCCTCGGGGGCGACGGGCTCGCCGCTGCCATCAATCGTCTGGACGGCGCCGATGGCGGTGATCGCCAGCGCGCCGCTCACCTCGCCCACGTACACGTTAACCTCGTACCGGGCCTGCGAGTACGTGATCTCTTCGGTCACGTCGGGTTTCAGGGTGTACGTACCGGGGGTCTCCGTGATCGCGTACGTGTAGACGCCCGCGTGCGGCCAGGTGATGCCACCGAACAACTCGTGAGACTCCAGGTGCCACCGCTCGATGTCGCCCGTCGTGTCCTTCGTCGCGCCCGTCCCGAATGGGACGCTGACCTTGCCGGCGTTGCCGATGACCGGGGCCGCGCTCGTGTCGGTGGCGCCGTCCACAGCGGTCGGGGTCACGGTGAACTCGAACGCCAGGTCGGCGGGGATC
>JAIRVA010000273.1 GCA_031254155.1 Propionibacteriaceae bacterium | reverse complement strand
GAAGACTGTGGGGCTGGGGCTCGGGGGCAAATTGCCCAAGTTGTGCCGCGACTTTCGGGAATTGGGCTGACAAAACTGGGGCATTTGACGGGGAAACGGGGTCGGTGGCCGGAGAGCGGGGTCGGTGGCCGGAGAGCGGGGCCGACGGGTGCCGTTTCTTCGCGTTGGAACGTTTCAGTCTGCCGTACATTCCGCGAAAGCATGAAAACGCGGCGGAAACGCCCGCTAAAGTTGCCGTTTTCATACTTACGCGGAAATGGGGGCGGGGCCACTTCGTCGGCGGTACCCGTGGCCTCGCCTGGCCCCCTGGCCCGGGTTGGGACAGGTCAGCGGGTGGCGTTCACCGCCGCGACGGCGGCGGCCGCCGCTTGGGCGATGGCGGGGCTCGTCACGTCAATGGTATTGTCCGTACCGCCGCCCGGACCCGCCGCCGCCCCCACGACGACCGTGGACGCCTTGGCGGACAGGTGGACGGCGCTGACCCCGCACCCGGCGAGGGCCGCGATGTCGTCCGGGCGGACCCCACCGCCCGCCATCACTTCGAGGTCGCCCTCCGCCCACGCGACGAGGTCGCGCAGTACGGCCACACCGGCGGCGCTGGTCGCGGCCCCGCCGGAGGTCAGCACCCGCGTGGTCCCCAGCTCCCGCAACGTCTGGATGGCCGCCGCGGCGCGCCCGGCGCCGATGACCACATCCATGGCCCGGTGACAGGTGAACTGGGCGGCCTGATTGGCGGCCCGCGCGGCGTCGCGGACGCGGGCCATCGCCTCGACGTCGACGAGGTTCCCCGCTGTCAGCGCGCCAAAGACGACGCCCGCCGCGCCGGCCTCGATCGCCAAGGCGGCGTCGCGCGCCATGACGGCCACCTCGGCGGCACCGTAGACGAACGGTCCGGGCCGGCAGCGGATCAGGACCTGGACCGGCAGCCCCTCGCCCACCACCGCCTCAATGAGGCCGAGCGTCGGGGTGATGCCCCCGGTGGCGCTGAGCGCCGAACACAACTCGACCCGGTCGGCCCCGGCGGTCCGCGCCACCGCGGCCCCCGCGGCGTCCTGCACGGCCAATTCCAGCGCCAAACGGCTTGTCGATACGTTCATCGGGGACTCCTTCACAGTACCTCGGCCCCCAGACCCGGCGCGAAGTCGTCGTCCCAGGGAAACATCGGCCGCGTGATGGCCACAGCTGACAGGTTGACCAGGTCCTGGTCGACCCCGCCGGGAGTCAGGCCGAGCAGCCAGTCCGCGGCCATGTCGAACAGCTCGGGTTCGAGGTAACCAATCTTGACCACCACGATGTCGGCCCGCCGCGGGTCGAGCCCGGCGGCCGCGAAGTCGGACAGTGTGTGGTACGGCTTGCGGCGCGTCGTGATGATGGCGTAGACGCCACCCGTCTCCCCAGCGGCCCCGACGCGGACGACCGCGACCGGGCCCGAGGTCTCGTCGCCCTCCGTCAGGCGGGCGACCTCGCCCCGCAGGCGGACCGGGCCGGCGTGTACGTGGTCGATCCGGGCCCCGGCCTCCAGGTCGACGGCGGCCCCCACTCCAGCGGCCTGACAAGCGGCGACGGCTTCAGCGTCGAAGATGGAGGCCACCAGCGTGGTGGGCGCGCCCGCGCCGGCCAGCCGGGGATCCGCCACCAGGCGGGTGAGGGACCAGGTGACATCGCCCGTACCGCCGGCCGTCGGGTTGTCGCCCGAGTCGGAGATGAAGAAGGGCCGCTTGGCCCCGCCAGCGAGCGCGGCGTCGACGCACTCGGCAAGCGAGCCGGTGGGGGCCACGAACACGAACTCGTGACGGACGTCCCACAGGCGCCGGCCGAGCATCTCGGCGTAGCGCCGGCACGCTTCGGCGTCGTCGCCCTCCACCTCGATCACGGCCATGTTGCGCGGCTCGTCGCCCCAGGCGTACCCGACCCAGATCGAGGCGTCCAGCACGCCCGGCTGGGCCTCGACCCAGTAGAGCTCGCCGTACAAGCTCTTCGCCGGCTCGATGCGGGTCGAGGTCTTCTCGCCCGGCAGCAGGACGGGTACGGGCAGCCACGCCTTGTGGACGCGGCCCGGCCCGGGGTGGGCGGGCGTCCCCAGGCGCGATAACAGCTTGTAAACCCCACGTTGCTTGGTCAGCATGGCGTCCTCGTGCGGGGCCATGCGGTAGCAGGTCAGCAGGTCCATGGCCGAGGCCAGTGGGCGCGACACGTTGCCGTGCAGGTCCATGGAGGTCGAGATCAGGACGTCGGGCCCGACGGCCGCGCGGACGGCGGTGGCCAGGTCGCCCTCGGCGTCCAGCCGGCCGATCACGTTCATGGCGCCGTGGATGTCGAAGAACAGGCCGTCCAGGGCGGTGGCGGGGTCGGCCATGACCGCGCGCAGGCGGGCGATGATCTCCTCTTTGATGGCGTCGTAGAAGGCGGGCTCGACCGCGCCACCCGGCAGGGAGCGGGCGTGCACCAGCGGTACCCACTCGGCCGCCTCGCGCAGCGGCTGCCCGGGGGCGAGGAAGGGATAGTACGCGACCAGGTCGTCGCCCCGGCGCACCGTGAACGACTCGGCACCACTGCGATGGGGTGAGTACGTGGACGCCTCGATCGACATACCGCAGATACCGATCCGGGGTGTGGAATTAGACAATGAAGATCCTCCTTGAGACAAGTTGTATTACGATTTGGACATTGGCGGTGCTACCAATGCTAATTTTGGTCACCAGTGATCGACAGCCGGGCAAACAATGGCCTTCTCTCGGCACTATTTTGTAGCACAGTGATCGATTTTATGCGTGTTACAGCGTACAAAATAGGAACACCGTTCAAAATCTTTCACTCCCTCGGAAATTTTCTTTTGTGTGGGTTGCCTACGCTAGTCTAGCATCGACCGCCAGGAGAGTTTCCTTAAGTCACAGGGTTCCGCTTCCGAGAGTTACCCGAACCAAACCAATATAATATCAACACTATGAGTAGAGCTTTTGGCTCTCGTGGAAAGGAGTTCCAGTGCACACATCGCTCAAACGATTCGTGTCCGTGGTCGCCTTGACCAGCGCGTGCGCGTTGGCCTTGGCGGGTTGCTCGAACCCGAG
>JAIRVA010000271.1 GCA_031254155.1 Propionibacteriaceae bacterium | reverse complement strand
ATCCGCGACGACGAGGTCATCGCGGCCTGTGCGGCGGCCGGCGTGGCCCTGTACTTCACCGGGACGAGACACTTCTTCCATTAGGGCACTGATCGGCTCGTCGCGGGCTCAGTTGTCAGGACGCAGAGAGGGGGAAACGGAAATGCGTAGTGTGGCAACCCAGAGACGGAAGGCCGCCGTCGGACGGTTAGTCGGGGCCCTGCTCAGCGGAGGCGTTTGCGCGCTGGCGCTGGCCGCGGGCTTCGTGGCCTCTGCTTCGTCGGCTAGTGGTGAACCGTCGGGTCAGTCGGATTATCCCGTGTTGTCGGCGCCCCCGATGGCCGTCACCCTGCCAACGACGCTGACCGATCAAGTTCGGCTGTCGTCTCTCATCGTTGATGCGACTGTAAAGAGGGTGCTTCCCGCTGAGCCGAGGGTGATAAACATCGTGCCTGGGTCGGCGGAAGCCCAGATCAACGCCAAGACCGGTGGGAGCGAGACAACCGCGGCGTTCGGCGAGATTGAGTTCACCGTGAATGAAGTCCTCAAGGGGGATGCCGGCGAGTCGCTTGTCATGGACATCTCGCCTCTGGCTGATGGGTGCGCCCCTGAATTCACCCCCGGTGACCGGTTTGTGTTGTTCCTCTTCCAGAATGACGAGGGTCACCTATTCTCCGTCGCGCTTCAGGATGCGTACTGGTACGTCGCCAAGGACGCCAGAGTGTACCCGGCCGTGGTAACGGACCAACTCAAGACGTATTCTGGCAAAGGTCTCGGACCGTTCAAGTCCGCGATCAACGCGATCAAGCGCGAACTCAAGTAGGAGCGCGCATCGATCAGTCTTGCCTCTTCACGGGCGGACAGTGATGCCGCCGGGTCAACGGAGGGTACCGGACTGGTAGACGACTCGCTGGCCGGTGGCCGTGGCGGCGCCCATGATGCCGTAACTCGTCACGTCGCGAAAGCCGAGGGTCAGCATCCGGGCTCGCGCGCGTCCGGCGCGGTTGCCCGCGTTGCAGTAGACGGCGTACTCCCAGTCCCGGGGGTACTCGGCGATGGTGGGCCCGAAGTCCGGGGCGTCAAAACTGACGTTGATCGCGTCCTCAAGGTGCCGGAGCGCGTACTCAGCGGGGGTACGGACGTCGATGATGAGCCGTGGCATGGGCTCATTCTGCCATACGGGCGACGAGCAGCCGGACCGTCAGTTCGGCGGCAGCGGCCAGATTCTCCCGGCCGTGGGCGAGGGCCTCGGTGAGGGTCGTGACTCCGCGGACGATGGGGACCAGGGCCGTGACACCCGCGTCAAGCAACGTGGCGGCGTCCGGGGTGATCCGGCCGCCGAACATGATGACCGGTACCCCTGCGCTCGCCGCGACCTGGAAGACGCCGTACGGGGTCTTGCCGTGGCTGGTCTGGGCGTCGATCCCGCCCTCGCCGGTGAAGACCCAGTCGGCGCCGCGGACGCGGTCGCGCAACCGGACCGCGTCCACCACGATGTCGATGCCCCGGCGGAGAACCGCCTGGGGGAGAAAGGCGGCCAACCCGGCGCCCAGCCCGCCCGCGGCCCCGCCCCCGGGGAGATCCCGGACGGCCCGGCCGAGCGTCGGCTCGACCACGTCCGCCCAGCGGGTGAGCGCGGCGTCCAGGCGGGCGACCTGGGCGGGAGCCGCCCCCTTCTGGGGGCCGAAAACGGCCGAGGCACCCCGCGGGCCGAGCAGGGGATTATCCACGTCACAAGCGATTTCGATTGTGGCCCCCGCGAACCGGGGGTCGAGCCCGCTGGCGTCGACGGCTGCCAGATCAGCCAGCGCCGCGCCGCCCGGCGGCAACCCCGCGCCCGCGGCATCCAGGAACCGGACCCCGAGCGCCGTGAGCAGCCCCGTCCCGGCGTCGTTGGTGGCCGAGCCGCCCAGCCCGATGATGAAACGCCTCGCACCGGCGTCGAGGGCGTGGGCGATCAGTTCGCCCGTACCCCTCGTACTGGCCCGTGCCACGTCGCGTTCCCCCGGTGCGATCAGGGCCAGTCCGCTCGCGGCGGCCATCTCGATGATCGCCAGGCGGGTCGCGGGAACATAGCCCACCGCACCCCGGATCTCCCGGCCCAACGCGTCGTGGCAGGCGGTGTCGACCAGGTGGCCGCCGAGGGCGTCGGTGAGTGTCTGGGCCAGACCCTCGCCGCCGTCGGCCATGGGGACCAGGTCGATGTCGGCTTCCGGCAGGACGCGGCGGATACCGTCGCGGATCGCCTCCGCGGCCGCCAGGGCGGTGAGAGACTCCTTGAACGAGTCTGGGGCCACGACAAACTTCATATGTTCTCCCTACGCCGTTCCGAAGCGGCGGTCGCGGGCCGCGTACAGCTCGATGGCCCGCCAGAGATCCCGGCGGTCGAAGTCGGGCCACAGGCGGTCGAGGAAGACCAGTTCCGCGTACGCCGACTGCCAGATCAGGAAGTTGGAGGTCCGCTGCTCGCCCGATGAGCGGATGAACAGGTCGACGTCGGGGATCTCGGGACAGTACAGGAACCGCGCGAGCCGGGCCTCGGTGACCCGTTCGGGGTCGAGCGTACCCGCCGCCGCCTGGCGGGCGATCTCGCGGGCCGCGTCGGCGATCTCCGCCCGGCCGCCGTAGTTGACGCAGAACTGCAGCGTGAGGGTCGTGTTGTGCCGGGTGATCTCCTCGGCCTCGGCCAGTTCGCGGATCACCGACGCCCAGAGCTTGGGCGTCCGCCCGGCCCAGCGGATGCGCACGTCCAGCGCGTCCAGATCCTCGCGGCGCCGGTGGATCGTGTCGCGGTTGAAACCCATCAGCCAGTGCACCTCGGCGGGGGAGCGTTTCCAGTTCTCGGTCGAAAAGGCGTAGACGGTCAGAAACTTGACCCCGATCTCGATCGCCCCTTCGATGACGTCGAACAGGGCCGACTCGCCGCGCTCGTGGCCGGCGGTCCGGTTGAGGCCCCGTTGCTTCGCCCAGCGGCCGTTGCCGTCCATGACGATGGCGACGTGGCGGGGTACGGCGCCGACCACCGGCGGAACCACTCCGGATGGGTGGGGGAGCGGGGGGTGTTTGGGCGGGTGGAGGTAGCCTGGGACCATAGACTGATCCTAGCGGGAGGTGAGATGGGTACCTACAACGACGAGGGCGTGGTGCTGCGAACCCATCGCCTCGGCGAGGCTGACCGCATCGTCACGATCCTGACGCGTCGGCACGGCAAGCTGCGCGGGGTGGCGAAGGGGGTCCGCCGGACCTCGTCGAAGTTCGGCGCGCGGCTGGAACCTTTCGCCCACGTCGATCTCCAGGTCGCCGAGGGCCGGAGCCTGGACATCTTCACCTCCGTCGTCTCCCGGACGCTCTTCGGCAAGGCTTTCCTCGCCGACTACGCCCGCTACACCGCGGCCGAGGTCATGGTGGAGATGGCGGACAAGCTGGTCGCGGAGGAGGGTACCCCGGCGTTGCAACAGTATCTCCTGCTCGTCGGGGCGTTGCGGGCCCTGGGTACGGGCACGACCGACGGGCCGCGCCCGCCGGCGGTGATCCTCGACTCGTACATTGTGCGGGCGGCGGGCGTGGCGGGGTACGCGCCCCAGCTGGACGCCTGCGCCAACTGCGGGGCGCCGGGGCCACACGGTTTCTTCCACCCGGCGTCGGGCGGGGTGGTGTGCCTGCGGTGCCGCCCGCCGGGGGCGACGGCCCTCACCCCGGCCACCCTCGCGTACCTCGCTGCCCTGCTCACGGGCGACTGGACGGCCACCCGGGACGTCCCGGCCTGGCGGGTCGACGAGGGCTCCGGGCTCGTCCGGGCCTTCCTCAACTGGCATGTGGAGCGCGGGATCCGCTCCCTCGCCCACGTGGCATAATCGAGCCATGATTGAGATACCGGAGGCTCGTACCCTCGCCCGGCAGTTGGCCGACACCCTGACCGGCAAGACGATCACCGCGGCCCAGGCGGGGGCCTCGCCGCACGGTTTCGCCTGGTATACCGGCGATCCCGCCGCGTACGGCGACCTGCTGCGCGGGTGTACGGTGACGGGGACGGCGGCCTACGGGGGCCGGCCGGAGATCTGGGCGGAGGACATGCGCATCAGTTTCGGCGACGGCGTGAACATCCGCTACCTCGCTCCCGGCGCCAAGCGCCCGCTCAAACATCAGTTGCTCCTGGAGTTCGACGACGACAGTGCGGTGGTGTGTACAGTGCAGATGTACGGCGGTATCTTCGCGTTCCTCGACGCGACGAACGATGACCCGTACTACCTGGTCGGCCGGGAGAAACCCAGCCCGCTGGAGCCCGCGTTCGACGCGGCGTACTTCGCCTCGCTCCTCGCCGGCCAAACCGGGCGCGTCTCGGCCAAAGCCTTCCTGGCGACCGAGCAGCGCATTCCCGGGCTCGGCAACGGCGTCCTGCAGGACATTCTGTGGACGGCGGGGGTCCACCCGAAACGCAAGCTCATGACCCTGGACGAGACCGCGCGGGCCACGCTCTTCGAGGCGGTCCGAACGGTTCTCGCGGCCATGACCGCCGGCGGTGGCCGCTCGACCGAGAAGGATCTGTACGGCGCGCCCGGTGGCTACCCCGTGGTGCTGAGCCGCGACACGGTCGGTCTCCCGTGCCCGCGCTGCGGGACCCCGATTGCGCGTCTGGCGTACCTCGGCGGCAACGTGTACGTCTGCAGGACCTGCCAACCGGTAGAATGAACGGGTTGCCCGGGCGCGGGTCCGGGGCTGAACAGGGAAGGCCATCATGGCAGGGATCATCATTGTCGGTACACAGTGGGGCGACGAGGGCAAGGGCAAGGCCACCGACCAGTTGGGGGAGCGCGTCGACTTTGTCGTCCGCTACTCGGGTGGCAACAACGCCGGTCATACGGTGGTGGTGGGGGGCGAGACCTACGCGCTGCACCTGCTGCCGTCGGGCATCTTGAACCCCAACTGCGTCCCGGTGATCGGGAACGGGGTCGTGATCGACCTCGGTGTGTTGTGCGCCGAGATCGACGGCTTGGCGGCGCGCGGGGTCCGGGCGGACCAGGTCCTGATCAGTGCCAACGCCCACGTCATCACCCCGTACCACCGCGTCATCGACCGCGTCACCGAGCGTTTCCTGGGCAAGCGGAAGATCGGCACCACGGGCCGGGGCGTCGGCCCCGCGTACGCTGACAAGGTCAATCGTATGGGCATCCGGATCCAGGACCTCTTCGACGAGTCGATCCTGCGCCAGAAGATCGCCGCCGCGCTGGAGCAGAAGAACGCCCTGCTCGTCAAGGTTTACAACCGCCCGGCCATCACGGTCGACGAGGTGTACGACGAGCTGATGACCTACGCGCCCCGCATCCAGCCGATGATGGCCGACGTGGCGACGGTCCTCAACGACGCGCTGGATGCCGGTCGGACCGTTCTCTTCGAGGGGGCGCAGGCTCACCATTTGGATGTTGACTTCGGCACCTACCCGTACGTCACGTCGTCCTCGCCCATCGCGGCGGGCGCGTGTACGGGCTCGGGGGTCGGGCCGACCCGCATCGACCGGATCATCGGGATCGCGAAGGCCTACACCACCCGCGTCGGCGAGGGCCCCTTCCCGGGCGAGCTGCTTGACGACACCGGCGAGGCGCTGCGGCGGGCCGGGGCCGAGTACGGGACGACCACCGGGCGCCCCCGCCGCTGCGGCTGGTTCGACGCCCTGGTCGTCCGCCAGGCGGCCCGCGTCAACGCGCTGACCGACGTGTTCTTGACCAAGCTGGACGTGCTGACGGGTTGGGACAAGGTACCGGTCGTGGTCGCCTACGATGTCAACGGGGTGCGCCTGGACGCGATGCCCATGACTCAGACGGAGTTGCATCACGCGACGCCGGTCTACGAGTACATGGACGGGTGGACCGAGGACATCTCGTCGGCGCGCACGTTCGCCGATCTGCCGGCCAACACCCAGGCCTACGTCAAGCGTCTGGAGGACCTGGTCGGGGTCCGGATCTCCGGCATCGGTGTCGGACCCGGCCGCGAACAAACCGTGATGGTCCACGACCTGCTGTAAAGGGTTGACGAGGCGGAAGTTTTCCCTTACTCTCGGTAAGGAGAGGAGGGCGCGATGCCGACAGCGACGATGACAAGCAAGGGGCAGGTGACTGTACCGCGGGAGGTGCGGGAGAGGCTAGGGCTCACCACGGGCAGTCTGCTGGATTTCGTTCCTGACCAGGGAAGTTATCGGTTAGCGACGCGGGCGACGGCGGTCAGCGAGCTGTTTGACATCTTGCCTCGCCCGAGCCGGGCCGCCACTATCGAGGAGATGGATGCCGCGATCGCGGCCGGTGCCGCCGAAGCGATGACCCGATGATCGGCCTCGAGACCAACGTCTTGGTACGCGCACTGACTGGCGATGACGACGTGCAGTCGCCGGTCGCACGCCGCTTCCTGGAATCTCTCACCCCCGATGAACCGGGGTTTGTGAGCCTGGTCGCGCTCGTCGAAACCTTGTGGGTTCTCCGTCAGCACGAGCCGTACCGTTACACCCGGGAACAGGTGTACCAGGTTGTGGACGGGCTACTCAGGGCGACGACTGTCGTCGTCGAGATGGCTGACGTGGTGCGAAGCGCCCTCGCGGTGGCGAGGCGGACTGGTCGTGAAGTCCCCGACGCACTCGTCGCCTCGGCGGGCGGCCATGCTGGTTGTGACCGTACTGTCACGTTCGACCGGCGCGCCACGGCAATTCCAGGTATGACCTTGCTGGGCACATAGTCTGGGGTGTCCACTCAAAGTGGCCGTTTTGTCCTCTTTCAATGAACGCTAGGCTAAGACCGTGATTTTGAAT
This sequence comes from Propionibacteriaceae bacterium, assembly GCA_031254155.1. Taxonomy (GTDB): domain Bacteria; phylum Actinomycetota; class Actinomycetes; order Propionibacteriales; family Propionibacteriaceae; genus WQYJ01. The sequence continues at coordinate 10,379 of JAIRVA010000271.1, read as the reverse complement.
GTACTGGTGGTTGGTTCGGGGGGGCGCGAACACGCCCTGGCGTTGGCACTGGCCAGGGATCCGGAGGTGGTGGCCGTACACGTGGCCCCGGGGAATCCGGGGACGTGGGCGCTGAGCGAGGTGTACGGCGTCCCGCGCGGCATCGAGCAGCGGGCACTCGCGGGGTTGGACCCGCTCGACGGGGACGCGGTGGTGGCCCTGGCCCGGCGGATGGACGTGAACCTCATTGTCATCGGGCCGGAGGCGCCGCTGGTGGCCGGGGTGGCCGACACCGTCCGGGCGGCGGGCATCGCCTGCTTCGGACCCGGCGCGGCCGCGGCAGAACTCGAGGGTTCGAAGCAGTTCGCCAAGGAGGTGATGGCAGCGGCCGGGGTACCGACCGCCCGCTCGTTCTTCTGCCAGACCCCGGCGGAGGCGGCCGCGGCGCTCGACGCGTTCGGAGCCCCGTACGTCGTGAAGAACGACGGGCTGGCCGCCGGGAAGGGCGTCGTCGTGACCACGGACCGGGCCGCGGCGCTCGCCCACGCGGTGGCCTGCGGGACGGTTGTTATCGAGGAGTTCCTCGACGGGCCGGAGGTGTCCCTGTTCGCGATCTGCGACGGCGAGCGGGGGCTCCCGCTGTGGCCCGCCCAGGACTTCAAGCGCGTCGGCGACGGGGACACCGGGGGAAACACCGGCGGCATGGGGGCCTACTGCCCGCTGCCGTGGGCGCCCGCCGGGCTGACCGAGGCGGTGATGGCCGCGGTCGTCGCCCCGACGCTCGCGGAGATGCGGCGGAGGGGCACGCCGTTCCAAGGCTTGCTGTACGTCGGGCTCGCCCTCACCAGCCGCGGCCTGCGCGTCGTCGAGTTCAACGCCCGGTTCGGCGACCCCGAAACCGAGGCGATCCTGCCGCTGCTCACCACGCCGCTCGGGCAGGTGCTGTACGCGGCGGCGACGGGTGACCTGAGCGAGATTCCCGGCCTGGCTTGGTCGGATCAGGCGTCGGTGGCGGTCGTGTACGCGGCCCGGGGCTACCCGGGGACGCCGGAGACGGGCGGCGTGATCGAGTTGCCGGAGCGACCGGACGGAATTATCCACTGTGGTACGGCGCTCACGGGCGCCGACCAGTTGGTGGCGCACGGCGGGCGGGTTCTGGCGGTCGTCGCCCAGGGCGCGGACCTCGCCCACGCCCGCGAGGCGGCGTACGCCCGCCTGGACCAGATCGATTTCCCCGGCGGGTTCTGTCGGCGGGACATCGCGCTGCGCGCCGCCCGGGGCGAGATCACCGTCGCGTCCCCAGATGACGCTCGCTCCGATGAGAAGGCCGGTTCCGTCGTCCCCAACGTCTTGGCGACCCGCTACGCCTCGGCGGCGATGCGGGCCCACTGGGCCCCGGAGTCCAAGATCCGGGCCGAACGCGAACTGTGGATCGCCGTCCTCACCGCGCAGCGGGACCTGGGCGTGAGCTTCGGTTCCGACGACCCCGACACGGTCATCGCCGCTTATCAGAGCCGGTTGGACGAGATTGATCTCGCGGCCATCGATGCCCGTGAGCGGGTGACGCGCCACGACGTCAAGGCGCGGATCGAGGAGTTCGACGCGCTGGCGGGATTTGAGCACATTCACAAGGGCATGACCAGCCGGGACCTGACCGAGAACGTTGAACAGGCGCAGGTCCTGGCCTCGCTGAAGCTCATCCGGACCAAAGTCGTCGCGACGCTCGCGCGCCTCACGGAACTGGCCGCACAGTACGCCGACCAGCCCGTGGCCGGCCGGACGCACAACGTCGCCGCTCAGGTGACCACACTCGGCAAGCGGTTCGCCACGGTCGCCGACGAGTTGCTCCAGGCGTACTCCCGGCTGGAGGATCTCATCGCGCGCTATCCCATGCGCGGGATCAAAGGCCCGGTCGGGACGGCGCAGGACATGCTCGATCTGCTGGGGGGCGACGAGACCGCGCTCGCGGAACTGGAGACCCGCGTGGCGCAAAGCCTGGGCTTCGCCGCCACGCTGACCTCGACCGGCCAGGTCTATCCGCGCAGCCTCGACTTCGACGTGGTGACCGCGCTCGCCCAGATCGCGGCCCCCTGCTCGAACCTTGCCACCTCCATCCGGCTCATGGCCGGGAACGAGCTGGTCACCGAGGGTTTCAAGCCGGGACAGGTCGGCAGTTCGGCCATGCCGCACAAGATGAACACCCGCTCCTGCGAGCGGGTGAACGGGCTCGCCGTCGTGATCCGGGGGTACGTGTCGATGACGGGCGAACTGGCCGGTGACCAGTGGAACGAGGGCGACGTGTCCTGTTCGGTGGTCCGCCGGATCGCCCTGCCGGACGCGTTCTACGCCCTCGACGGGCTGTTCGAGACCTTCCTCACGGTCCTGGGTGACTTCGGGGCCTACCCCGCTGTCATCGAAACCGAACTCGCGCGCTATCTGCCGTTCCTGACGACGACCAAGATCCTCATGGCGGCGGTCCGCCGCGGGGTGGGGCGCGAGCAGGCGCACGAGGTCATCAAGCGGTACGCGGTGGCGGCGGCGTTGCGGATGCGCGAGACCGGCGGGGCCAACACCCTGCTGGACGACCTCGCCGCCGACGGGGGCCTGGGGCTCAGCCGGGCCGACCTGGCTGACCTGATGGCCGCCCCGCTGGAGCTGACCGGGGCCGCGGGGAGCCAGGTCGGGCGAGTGGTGGCGGCCGTCCAGGCCGTCGTTGACCGCTACCCCGAGGCCGCTTCGTACCGTCCGGGTGCGGTGTTGTAATGGACATCCGGTCCGCGGGCCTGGCTGATCTCCCGGCCATCCTGGCGCTGCAGAAACGCGCCTTCCGGGCCGAGGCCGAGTTGGTCGGCGACGACACGATCCCGCCGCTGACGCAGACGCTGGACGGGCTGACGGCTGATCTCGCCGCCGGTGTGATCCTGAAAGCTGTTGAAGACGGGGTGATCGTCGGGTCGGTCCGGGGACGGCTCCAGGAGGAGACGCTGCACATCGGACGGCTCATGGTCGATCCGCCGTCGCAAAACCGGGGCCTTGGCACGGCCCTCCTGCGCCACCTGGAAGCGCTGTACCCCCGCCAGCGGTACGAACTGTTCACCTCGGATTTGAGCGCGCAGAACCTCAGTCTCTACACGCGCTGCGGCTACCGCGAGTTCGACCGTCGTCCCTTGAACGACACGGTGACACTGGTGTTCCTGGAGAAGTCAGTACACCCCGATCGGGCGGGCTAAGGACACGTTCGTTAATAAATGGTGTAAGTGACGGTTTCGGGGCGGGATGGCTGATAAGGCGGAGTGCCCGGAGGCGTAGTGGAACTACGCCGGAGCGGCCGACAACGCGATCAGGCGCCCGGTCCCGGAAGCGACACGCGGCAGTTATTAACGAACGTGTCCTAAGCTGGCGGCTCCCACGGGTCCATGGCCGAGTCCGCGACCTCTAACTCTCGCCTCCCGCCGGGCGTCCGGTCGAGGATGACCAGCCCGGTGGTGGCGACGGTCGTTCCCCACAGCACCCCGCCCACGAGGTCGGTCACCCAGTGGGCGCTCATGGCCCAGCGGTCGAGGGTGACGACGAGAATCGCGAGGGCGGCACCGACCTGCCGCCAGATCCGGCGGACCTGGAGATCGCCGACCACCCGGACGACGAGGAGGGTCATGATGGCAATGGCTGTGGCGTGACCGGAGGGGTACGCGTACCCACCCTGGCCGATGGCCCACGCGAGCGTCGACTCGGGGCGGGCCCGCTGGAAGACGGCCTTCAGGCCCAGCTGGACCAGCGGGCCGAGCGTCATCCCCGCCGCGACGACCCAGGCGAGCCGCCGCCGCCGGCGGGCGAGCCAGATGGCCAGGGCGAGACCGACGGCGATGAGGACGAAGGGGTGGGTGACCACGGCAATCACCAGGAGGATCTGGGCTAGCTGGCCCACGGGGTCGAGCGACGGGGCCTCAAGGGCGCGGTCGAACCCGGCGGTTGCCCCAGTCGCCACGAGGGTGGTGAGGACGAGGAACAGGCCGCCGGCCAGGAGCGGCCAGACCGGCGAAACCGGCCTATTGGGACTTGGCGGCATAGCTCTTGAGGTAGGCCAGGAGGTCGTCCGCGTTGACGGCGGACACCGTGAGCGGGTCGACGGTCTCATCCGGCGGGACGGCTGTGGACAGGTCTCTCGCCATCAGGGCGGTGCCGTTGACGTAGATGGCGGGGGTACCGCTGGGCGGCGCCTGATCGGGACCGTTGATCGTCCGCGACGTCGAGTTGACCCTCTCCATCTGCTGGACGTACGCCTTCGTCTGGCGCGAATCGTAACACTGCTGGAAGGTCGTGAGGTCGGCGCCCGTAATGCCCGCTTCCGCCGCGAAGTCGATGCGGAGCTGCTGGTCGGTGTAGCCGGCCCCTTCCTGCTCGGGCTGATGGTTGTAGACCGTCTGGTGGTAGGCGGCGAAACGGCCCACCACATCGGCACACGTCGACGCGTAGGCGGCGCGGGAGGAGGAATCGTTCTTGAGGTTGTTGTCGAGGAAGCTGCGGATGTGGATCTGGAGAATGACATCGCCCCGTTCGACGAGTTGCTCGTACGCCGGGCCGTAATACCGGGTCAAGCCCCCGCAGCCGGGGCACTGGTAGTCGGTGTGCTCGCCCACCACGATGGCGTCGGGCTTGGCGGCCGCGCTCTTCACCTCGATGTAGCCCATCGCGTCCGTGCCGTGCGGCGGGATGAAGACACCCGCGGGGGTCGTCGCCCCGGGGCTGGCCGGCTGTGTCCCGCTGGTGTAGGTATCGCTCACTGACGCCGATACCGTGGGGCTGGGCGCGTCGGGCTGGGCCTGCCAGACGATGACGCCGACGAGACCGGCCACGACGACGACGACCGCCGCCACCACGCCGATGAGCCGGTTGCGCTTCTGCCGGGCCGCCGCAGCCCTCTGCTGCGCCTGGAGCTGGGCCCGCCGGTTCTGTTGGCTGGTCTTCTTACTTGCCATTCATAACTCCTTGTCCAAGGGGGAACGCAGCCAGTTGTCCACGGAGAAGCGAGAGGCCGGGACAACGACTAACCACACGGCACACACCAGGAGGCCCAGATCGCGGGCGATCTCCTGTGCGTACTTCGCTTTCACGCCGGGCGTCAGGATCGCGCCGCCGGGGGTGAAGCAGCCGCAGTCGATGTTGAGCCCGCGGGCCCAGGCGGAGATGATGGCCGAAATGTACGCGAGGTAGGCCAGCGCGCCCAGCAGAGCGGTCCAGCGGGTGAACAGCCCGGCGACAATCGCGAGGCCGAGGACGATCTCCCCGGCGGGCAGTGCGTACCCGAGGAAGGCCTCCAGCGGGGCCGGGACCGGGAACTCGTACGCCCGCACGGCGACCACCGACTGGGGCAGGTCACCGATTTTGAGGAGGCCGGCGACCAGAAGGGCCCCGCCCGCGATGAGCCGGGCCACCAACGAGATCCAGGGAAGGACACGCTGCCCGCGGGGGGGTGCCTGGTCAATCGACATGGTATCCAGTCTACAGCCCCTCGGCCACGGCCGCCGCGGCGTGCAACCAGGCCCGTTGTGTCGCCGGCCGCAGATTGTCGTACAACAGCGGCCCGTCAAGCATGTTCGGGTCGTACGGGATGAACGCGATGTTGCGGCAGAGCGGGGTGTAGCCGACCCGGATCCGCCGGATCGACTCCTCGGTGGCTTTGATGTCGGCCTGCGTGATGATGGTGACCGACTGTTGGGCCAGGCGGGCGCTGTGCTCATTGCGCCGCATCAGCGCTTCCAGCAGCAGGGCGCCGGCTTCCGCGTGGTCGACCCGGGTCGTCGTGACCGTGACCAACTGGTCGGCGCGGTCGATCATGCGGCGCCACATCGGATCGGACTCGTCGTTGCCGGAGTCCATGATGATGAGCCGGTAGAATTTGGTGGCCACCCGCCAGATGGCGTCAACGTTCTCGGGCGTGATCCGCTGCTCGTCGGCGAGCAGGACGCTCTTCGAACGCAGCACGTCGTACAGGTCGTGGCTCTGGTGGTGGACGAAGCGGGTGAGCTCGGTGGCCTGGGCGCTCGGGCTCAACAGCCGGGGGACTTCGGGTAACAGGTCGAGCAGCGTCGCCTCGTGCGGACTAGTTTCCGTCCGCCAGCCGAGCGTGCCGCGGGTTTGGTTGTTGTCCCAGGCGAGGATACCCGACCCGCCGAAGCGGCCGAAGACCGCGGCGAGGCAGATGGTCGTCGGGGTCTTCCCGGCGCCGCCCTTGCCGTTGACCACGGCGATTGTCTTTGGCATCGGCCAGTGTCTCGCCACCATGAGCCGCGCGGCGCGGTCGGCGAGTTCGGCCTCGGAGGGAGGTACGGGGATGCCCCGGCGGGCCAGCGCACCGCGCCAGCCCTGCTCGGCGGGGAGTGGCGTGCCGCTAGGGGCGGTGAAGGCGCGCCGGCCCGGGATGACCAGCTCTTCGTCATCCTCCTCGCTGTCCATGACGGGCGGGGCGGGATTGACGAACGGGATGGGTGCGGGCACGTCGGCGACCGGCGGGGTGTAGACGGGGTGGAAGGCGGTGGGCGGGGTGGCGATCGGGTCGCGCGGCGCCTCGGTCACCGTGCCGTCGCCATTCACCACGAGGCGGAAGAGACCCTCGGGGTCGCTGCAGGTCACGAGGAGCGGGGCACCGTAACGGGTGGCCGCCTCGGTCAGGATGGCGATGGCCTCGCGGCGGCCCGTCGCGATGTCGGGGCAGGTGATGGCCGACGTGTCCTTGTTGATGAGTACCTCGCCCGTACCGTTGGAACGCAGGAAGACTGCGCAGGCCGGCGGCGGGCCCGACGGGGCGTGGACTGGAGTCTCATCCGACATGGTGGCCTTTCACGTCTAGTAGGCGAGAACGCGCATCGCCCGTCGACAAGTCTAGCCCGACTACCTGAGATCGGGCACCGCCGCTGCCGTCATGGCGATGACTTCGCGGTAATAGTCCAGCAGTTGTGCACAGATAACCGGCCAGGTGCGACTCGAGGTGAACTCCCGCGCCGCCAGAGACATCTCGAGCCGCCGGGCGGTGTCGGCGACGAGTTGCTCCACGAGGGCCCGCATCAGGGCCAGATCACCGGGCGGGTAGAGAAACCCCCAGCGTCCGGACTTGATGAGGTCTTGGGGTCCGCCTTTCGCCGGGGCAATGACCGGTACGCCGCTGGCCAGGGCCTCCTGGATGGCCTGTCCAAACGTCTCGAGTTCGCCCGGATGGACAAAGACGTCTATCGTCGCGGTGACACGCGCGAGTTCGTCGCCGCCCAGGCGGCCGAGGAAGTGGGCGGTCGGCAGCGCGGCGCCCAGCGTCTTGCGCGAGGGTCCGTCGCCGACGATGACGAGCCGCGTACCCGCAATGTCCGCGCAGTGAACCAGGTCGGCGACCTGCTTCTCGGGGGCCAACCGGCCCATGTACCCGATGACGACCTCACCCGCCGGCGCCCAGCTGTCGTGCAGGGCCTCGTCGCGGTGCGACGGGGCGAACCGTTCGGTGTCGACCCCGCGTCCCCAAATCTTGACGCGGGGGATGCCGTGCGCGACGAGTTGGTCGCGGGCCGGTGACGAGGGCGCCAGCGTCAGGTTGGCCAGCAGGTGAATGTCGCGGACGCGGTTCCAGGCCGCGGTTTCCAGCAGACCCAGGCCGTACCGCGCGGCGTACGACGGGACGTCGGTCTGGTACACCGCCACCGACGGGATGGAGAAGTGCGCGGCGGCCACGAGCGCCGCGCTGCCGACGAGGAACGGTGCGGCGGCGTGGAGGACATCGGGCGCGAAGTCGGCCAGGATCTTGTCGAGCACGAAGCTCGGGGTGAGCGCCATCCGGACATCCTGGTACATCGGCAGCGCGACCGACGGCAACGTCGTGACCGGAAAACCGGCGTACGACGAGGGGACATTCTCGTCCGAGGGGGCAATAATGATGGCGTCATGACCGTTGTCTCGGAGGTGCTCGGCCACCCGCCGGACTGAGTTTGTCACCCCGTTGACTTGAGGAAGAAAGCTCTCCGTAGCGATGGCCACCCGCATAAAGGGTAGTCTACGCCGCATTTCCCCTAAACGGATTTCGTCTCCGTCAACCGGGCCGGGGCGTGGCGTGCCCGGGTTCTTCACCTTGTGGGTTAGGCTTCCCCCATGGACCTCGACCAAACGACTCCCGTACCGCCGCCCGTCCAACCACCGATGGTGGCGATCCGCGGGCTGACCAAGTTCTTCGGCCAGATGTGCGCGGTCAACCAGTTGAACCTGGATATCCCGCGCGGGTCGATGTACGGGTTCGTCGGGCCCAACGGCGCCGGCAAGACCACCACGCTTTCAATGATGACCGGGCTGCTCAAGCCTGACCAGGGCCAGGTCTGGGTCACGGGGGTCGACGTCTGGGCCAACCTCGCGGCGGTGAAGGCCAAGGTCGGTATCCTGCCCGACCGGTTGCGCCTGTTCGACCGCTTGTCGGGACAGGAATTGCTCACGTACACCGGGCTCCTGCGCGGCATGAACAAGGTGACCGTCGCCCAGCGGTCCAAGGACCTGCTGGAGGCGCTCGGCCTGGCTGACGACGCTCGCAAGGCCGTGGCCGACTATTCGGCGGGCATGACGAAGAAGATCGGACTGGCCTGCGCCGTCCTGCACGCGCCGGACCTGTTGGTGCTCGACGAGCCGTTCGAGGCGATCGACCCGGTCTCGGCGCGGGCGATCGCAGACATCCTGGGCGGGTTCGTGCGCGACGGGGGGACGGTGATCCTGTCTTCCCACGTCATGGACACCGTGCAGCGGTTGTGCGACCACGTCGCGATCATCGCCCAGGGCCGCTTGCTCGCCGCGGGCACGGTGGCCCAGGTCGCCGCCGGGACCGATCTCGAATCGCGGTTCATCCAACTCGTCGGCGGCGGCCAGACACACGGGGAGTTGACATGGTTGCGACCCTCCTGAAGCTCCGGTTCCGCCTCGCGATCGCCGAACTCAAGCGTTCGACGGTGCGGCTCGTCCTCACGATCATTTTCGGGCTGTACGCGCTCGTCATGGTCGCCGCCCTGGTCATCCTCATGCTGGTGGCCGCGGGGACGGTCAACGGGCACCAACACGAAGCGGGTGCGATCATCGTCGTGGTCGGATCGGTGGTGGTGGTGGGCTGGATCCTGCTGCCACTGGTGTTCTTCGGTTCCGACCAGACCCTCGACCCGGCGCGGTTCGCCCAGTTCCCCCTGACCGGGCGGAAGCTGGCCCCCGGGCTTGTGGTCGCCGGTCTCGTCGGCCTGCCGGGGCTGATCACCGCGCTGTTGTGCGTCGGGTCGGCCCTGCTCTGGATCCGGCATCCTGGCGTTGTTCTCGTGGGGGTGGTCGGCGGTGCCCTCGGCTTCCTTATGACGCAGGTCACGTGCCGGATGGCGGCGACGGCGCTCGCCGGCACCCTCAGTTCACGGAAGGCGAAGGACATGACCGGGCTGATCGGTCTGGTGCTCATCCTCCTGCTCTCGTCCCTGGGCTACGTCATCAGCCTGGTGGCTGCCCGGTTCTCGGCCAGCGGGAACTGGACCCAGGCCATGGCCGCGTCTCAGACCGCGGGTACGATCCTCTCGTGGACCCCGCTCGGTGCGCCGTGGGCGCTCGTGGGCGACGCCGCGGCGGGCAGTTGGGGGCTGCTGGTGGTCCATCTCGTGCTCACGCTGGCCTACCTCGCGGCTGGGTTGTGGGCGTACGGCGCCGTACTCGACAAGGCGCTGCAGACGCCCGCGCACGAGGGTACGACGGGGGTCTTGGCGCACGACTCGATCGCCAAGGCGGCGTCGTGGCCGTGGGCCGCGGGACGGTACGCGCCGGTGGCGGCCATCACGGCGCGCTGCCTGCGGTATTGGCGGCGCGACCCCCGCTACCTGGGAACGATCCCGGCCATGCTGCTCTTGCCCGTTCTGTTCACGGTGATGGGGAAGACCGTGCCCGCCGACGAGATCGGCAGCTTTTTCACGGTCGGCATCGTGGCGTTCGGGCTGGGGCTGATGGCCCTCATGGCGGGGTACTCGTTGAGCGCCGACGTGGCCTTCGACGCCAGCGCCTGGTGGATCCACCTGGCCGCCGGTGTCAAGGGCTGGCAGGACCGGCTGGGCCGCGTCGTGGCGCAGGCCCTCTGGTGCGTGCCGTTCGTCCTTGTCGTCGGCATCGCGGTGCCGGTGATCATGGGTGCGCCCGGCCGGATCCCGACGACGCTGGGGGCGATGGCAGCGTTGTACCTTGTCGGGCTCGGCGTGGCCTCGGTGTTCTCGGCCTTGTTCATCTATCCGGTGGCCCTGCCGGGCGAGTCGCCGCTACGGATGAAAACGGGCATGATGGGCACACAGATGCTCGCCCAGATGGGCAGCCTGTTGGGGGCTGGCCTGCTCGGGCTGCCGGTTTGTCTCTGGGCGGTTTTTGCG
>JAIRVA010000142.1 GCA_031254155.1 Propionibacteriaceae bacterium | reverse complement strand
CGCCCTGCGGTACGTTGGCCGAGATGGACGACGTACCGGCGTAGTAGCGACCGCCCACCGGTCCGCGGCCGTACCGGGTGTTGTGGTGGGCGAAGATCTCGTCGATGCAACTGTCATAGGCCCGGACGAGCAACTGGTCAACATAGTCGTCGTCGTTGCCGTACTTGGGGGCACCCAGCAGCGCGGCCTGGACCTCGTGGCCGCGGACGCCCGCGAAGTCCGTCTGCAGCGCATCCCACAGTTCGGCGGCCGTGACGGTACGATCCTCGAAGACGCACCGTTTGATCGCCGCCAGCGAGTCACCGAGGTTGGCGATGCCGACCTGCAACCCGGAGATGAAATCGTAGACCGCGCCGCCCGCCTTGATCGGCTTGCCGCGGCCCAGGCAGTCCTCCACCAGGGTGGAGCACAGGATGTCGGCGGCGTTCTCCTCCAGGGCGATGTCGCAGGCCGAATCCAGAATGACGCAGTGCCGCTGGAATTCGCGGACGGTGACGTCCCAGGCGGTCATCACCTCCTCGAAATCGGTCATCGCGGTGAAGGGCTTCGTCGGCGGGGCGAGCCGTACCCCCGACTTGGGATCGATGCCATTATTCATCGCGACGAGCAGCGTCTTCGGGAAGTTGAGGAAGCTCATCCCCGTACAGCGGTAGCCCCATTTGCCGGGTACGGCGACCTCCACGCACCCGATCGCCGAGTAGTTGTGGGCGTCGGCGGGGGCGACCCCCTTCGCGACCAGAGACGGGATGATGATCTCGTCGCTGTTGAAGGCCGGCATCCCGAAGCCGAGCCGCATCACCTCGACACACTCCGCCATAAACTCGTCGGACAAGCCACGATGGTAGCGGACGGTGAGGTTGGGCTGCGGCAGCCGGGTCTGGGCGACCGAGCGGAGCACCAGGAACGACAGGGGGTTGACGGCGTCGTTCCCGTCGGCATCCTGCCCGCCGACGGTGACGTTCTGGTAGAGCGGCCCGCCGGCGCTGAACCGGGTGTGCGACCAACTGCGGATCTTCGCCACCGTGATGGTCTTGAGCCACAGGTTGGTCAGCAATTCGGTCGCCTGGTCGGACGTGATCCGGCCCGCCGTCAGATCGGCGGCGTAATACGGGTAGAGGTATTGGTCGAACCGGCCGTACGACAGGCTGTGCCCGTTCGACTCGATCTGGAGGCAGAGCTGGGTGAGCCACACCGCCTGCAACGCCTCGTGGAAGGTCTCGGCGGGCTGCTCGGGTACCTTGCGGAGGATCCGGCTCATCTCGGCCAACTCGGCCCGGCGGGCGTCGTCCGGCTCCGTGGTGGTGAGGCCCGCCGCCAGATCGGCGTACCGGTGCGCGAAGGCGACCACCGCGTCGAGCGTGATCAGCACGGCCCGGTAGAAGTACGACGCCCTCAGCTGCTCCGCCTCGGTCAGGTCGAGCCCCTCCAGCAGCGCCTGCGCCCGGGCCCGGTAGCCGGCGAGCCCCTCCGTGAGAAGGCGGGCGTAGTCAACCGCGATGTGGGCGTCGCCGGAGGTGATGTTACCCTCGGGATGGATGATGCCGAGGTCGTAGAACGTCCGGCTCGCCGGCGGCATCAGGGCCAGACCCTTGTCTTTCAGCGTCGAACCCAGCCAGAAGGGCGCGATCTCACGGAGCTGTTGCTTCGCGTCCTCGGTGATATCGAAGCGGTCGCCCGGCCGATCGGCGAACTCGTCCATCTCGTCCATCACCCAGTCCATGGCGTACTCAGGCATGATCGGCGCCGCCCGGTTCGCCGACGCCTGGTTGCCGCAGAGCAGGGTGGCCGGTTCGATGAAGATCGACATGTGGGCCAGGACATTCTGGACCATCCGGGCCCGTTTCAGGACCATCGGCTCGCCGGCGGACTCCTGGTAGGTTTGCGTGGTGAGCCGGGCCCGCTCGACGCACACCGACTGGGGGGTGTCCAGCAACTCTTCGCGCCAGGCGGCCATCCGGGGTGTCAGGCCACCGAAGTGCGGCGCTGGTGTCTGAACCAGTTCCTCGGTCAGCAGATTCATCGTCCCCTCTTCTCTAGGTTCCATTTGAATTATACATCAGTTACGTACGAAAGCTCTCGCCGGCCTCGTAGGCCGCGCCGATGATCCCCGCGTCGCCCGCCAGCTCGGCCCGGACGACGGGCGCCTCGAGCCGTAACTGCGGGAGGAACTCGTCGGCGTCGTGGCTGATGGCACCCCCGATGATGATCAGGTCGGGCCACATCAGCGACTCGGCGTAGGCGAGGAACTCCTGCAACCGGGCGGCCCACTGCGCCCAGGAGAGGTTCTCCCGGACGCGGGCCGCCGCGGAGGCCCAGGGGCAACAGTCGACACCGTCGATGGTGAGATGGCCGAACTCGGTGTTGGGGACGAGGTGGCCGTCCGCGAACACGGCCGAACCAATGCCGGTACCGAGAGTGATCACCAGGACCACCCCGGCCTCACCCCGCCCGGCGCCCAGCCGTATCTCGGCCAGACCGGCCGCGTCCGCGTCGTTGAGCAGCACCACCGGCGTACCCAGCGCCACCGTGAACAGTTCGACGGCGTGGGTACCGATCCAGGCCGGATCGATGTTGGCCGCGGTACGCGTGACACCCCGCCGTACCACCGCCGGGATCGTCACCCCGACGGGGGTGTCGTCCGGCAGGTCCGCGTACTGCCAACGCAGCTCCCTGACGGCGGCCGCGACGGCCAGCGGGGTCGCGGGCTGCGGTGTTGGTACCAGATGCCGGGCGCCGACGAGGCGGCCGGTCCGCAGGTCGACCGGGGCGCCCTTGATGCCCGTACCACCGATATCAATGCCGATTGCCACCGGCGCCCCCGGGGCCGGAGTTGCTGCCATGAATGTCCTTCCACTGTGACGTTATCCGTACCGACGCTCACTCCACCGGTACCAGTGTCAGCGCGATCCCGGCGGCGGCGAGCCCGGCCCGCAGCGCCCCCGGCAGGCCGGCGTCGGTCACCACCTGGTCGACGGCCGCCGCATCCAGCAACGGTACCGCCCCCTGCCGGGAGAACTTCGCCGACTCAGTCAGGAGGATCACTCGGTCCGCCCGCCCGGCCATCGCCTTCACCACGGCCGCCCGCAGATGGTTGCGGGCGGTGAACCCGGTCTGGGGCGTGTACCCGTCGATGCCGGCGAAGAGCTGCCCGACGTGGAAACCCGCGAGGCATTGCTCGGCCAACGGCCCGACCGTCACCTGCGATTCGGCCTGATAGTCGCCGCCCAGCAGCACCACGGCCGTACCCGCCGACGCCCGCACGTAGTCGGCGATGAACGCCGAGTTGGTCACGATGGTCACGCCGCGCTTGGTGGCGGCAAGCTCAGCGGCCAGCAACGCGCAGCAGGAGCCCGACTCGATCATCACCGTGTCGCCGCTCGTGACCAGTCCCGCCGCGGCGGCCGCGATCCGGCGCTTCTGGTCGTGGTGGTACGCGAGGCGGCTGCGCAGGTCGTCCGGCGCCATGGCGACCGCAAACCCGTGCTCGCGGTGGACCAGGCCCTGGCGCTCCAGGTGGTCCAGGTCTTTGCGGATCGTCACCTGGGACACCGCGAACCGGTCGGCCAGGTCACCCACGTCAACCCGTTCCCGCTCGATGACGTACTCCAAGATCGCCGACCGCCGGTCACCCATGACTCTCCTTCCGTGCGCCCAGTTGACGAGAAAAGTCTAGTAGACTTTCGTACGTAACTGAAATTAATCTTAATCGAAACTTGGAGGTGACGGATGGCGGAGCGTACCGGACGCCTCTTTGACATCCAGAAGTTCTCCCTGCATGATGGCCCCGGGATCCGGACCGTGGTCTTCCTCAAAGGCTGCCCGCTTCAATGCGCGTGGTGCTGCAACCCGAACTCCCGCCGTCTCGAGGTGCTGTCCATGCGGGACGCGGCGGACCCGGACCGCCGCGTGGCCGACAGCCGCGACTACACCATCGCCGAGGTCGTCGAGATCTGTGGGCAGGACGAGCCGTTCTACGCGGAGTCCGGCGGCGGGGTCACGCTCTCCGGCGGCGAGGCCCTGGTCCAGCACGAGTTCTCGCTCCAGTTACTGCGGGCACTCACCGCGCGCGGCCTCCACA
>JAIRVA010000097.1 GCA_031254155.1 Propionibacteriaceae bacterium | reverse complement strand
TTCGTCGCCGCCCCCCCGGACGAGGTCCTGCGGTGCACCGAGTGCGAGCGGATCCTGGTCCGGGCCTAGTGGCTCGTGATGACGGACTCGGACTGGCGTAACTGACCGAACTCGTCACTGCGTGAGGAGCTTGCGACGGCGTGTGGTCAGTTGTGGTGCCTGATCGAGCGGTTTGGACGACACAACTGGCCGCATATCGTCAGATGATCGGGTACATGGCACGAGTTTGCGTAGTTGTGACAGTGGGACAGCACGATCAGTGCCAGGTGCCGTGACGGAGGATGAGGGCCGACTCCACGACGGCTCGATCAAGGGGAGGACCCGGCGGGCCGTCTTGACTCCCGGCTTGCCGTCGCAGGTATCCAGATGGCGGGCAAGGTCGGACGTGGTGAGCCGGGAGTTGCGCCGGACCAGTCCATCGCCAACCTCGACCAGTTCGTCGTCAGTCGCGCCGCGCAATTGGAGCCAGTGGTCCACGGGGTGGAGCAGGGGCAACCCATCGGCCCGTGTCCGGGCGGGTGGCATGCCGAGAGTCTGGTGAGCGACCACACCGGCCCGGCGGGGACGATAGGTGTCGCGGGGCACCAGGACATGGCAGTTTGCCCAGTCCTCGAGCCGGGCAGGCAGGGCGACGGCGAGGACCTGGAGGGCAGTCGGGCCGTAGAGAGTGAAGTCAAGACCCGTGTACGCGGCGGCGACCGCGTGGACGTGGTCCAGGAACCGGGCGCGACGGGCGGCGTACCCGTCGAGTTGGCCGGTGGGAGACAGGTGTCCGTACACGCCGCGGGCCAACCGGTCGTACCCGAGTCGGGCGTGGTTGCGGCAGGTCACCTGGCCATCGCGGGCGAGATGCAGATCAGTCGAAAGAGTACCCATGGCATAATCGTGCCCCTTCTGGAAGCCGCCATGGGAGTTATCCACAGGGTAGTTTCGCCGGGATACGATTCGGTCTACCCGGCGAACTACCATTTTGGTAGACTGTGATCATGGCAACCACCACGATCAAAGTATCTGTCGACCTGCGTGATCGGATCGGCCGGCGGGCAACCGGCCGTGGAGTGACGGTGTCCCAGTTCATTGAGGAACTCCTTGACGCCCACGAGAGGGCAGAGAGGTTCGCGGCCTTCGGACAGGCGTTTGCCGGTGCTGACTCCGCCTATCAGCGTGAAGTCGAACTCTGGGACACCACGAGCGCCGATGGACGAAACACATGAGAGACCTGACGCGTGGAACGGTTGTCTGGGTCGACTTCGACCCCGTGGTTGGCCGTGAGCAGGCCGGGCGGCGTCCGGCACTGGTGGTGGCGAGTACCCGCTATCTCCAAACGGCGTCCAGTTTGGTGATCGTGGTGCCAGTGACAACCACTGATCGGGGATGGCCCAACCACATTCGGTTACAGGGCGATCTGGCGCTGGGCGCGACAAGTTTTGCGATAACGGAGCAACCTCGGACAATTGACCGGTCCCGTGTGCTCTCGGTGGCGGGTGTAGTTGATCGCGCGACGATGGCTGAGGTGGATGTCTGGCTACGCGACTTTTTCGACCTACCCGAGCGACGGCCCCGCCGGTGACGGCTTCATGGGGATGCTGGTGGTGTCCAGGGCCTGGCGCGGGATGGCGGCCCAGTCGGGACGGTTACGGACCTCGTACACCAATTCATAGATGGCCTTGTCTGTCTCGTAGGCCGCGAGCAGGGGACTGGGGACGGGGACCTCGGAGTAGCCGCTGAGGAAGGCGGCCCGCGCTTCCGCGTACCACTGCTCGCTGGCGTGCGCCGTCGCCCGGGCGTAGTCCAGCGACCGGGTGAGGCCGGCCACATCGCGCCACACCGCGTCGGGAGCCGCGCGTTCGGCGGGCGTCTTGAGCGGTTCGCCCTCGAAATCGATGATCGTCCAGCCCCGGGGGGCGAGCAGCGCCTGGCCGAGGTGGAAGTCGCCGTGGACGCGTTGGACGGGGGTGTCGCCGGGGGGCAGGCGGAGGACCGTGGCCAAAGTGTCGCGCCGGGCTGCCAGCTCCGGGACCTCGGTGCTGGCCGTGCCTAGGCCGTCGAGGAAACGGTGGGAGATGGTGGCCGAATCGACCACCGACACGCCGTACGCCCGCGCGAGATCGGCGTGCAAGGTCCGCAGAGTCCGCCCGAGAGCGGTCATCTCGCTCGCGACCGACCGGTTCGCCGTACCCGCTTCGACGCAGAACGCCCACCCGTCGCGGGCCTTGTCGATGCGTTCGACGAAGACGCCCAGGTCGTACCGCTCGTCGCTCGTCGCCGACCAGGTGCCGAGCAACTGGGGAATGATCGGCGACGGCGCGAGGGCCGCCATGGTCTCGGCCTCAAGGTTGGCCCCTGGGACGAGCTTGCGGAAGATCTTGAGCAGGTGGGACTCCCCGATCCGAACCGTGGTGTTGCTCTGTTCGCCTGTGAAGACCTGGGTGGGAGAATCGGGGTCGACGGGCGAGCCGTACCAGGTCACCCCGGTCGCGTGGGGACGGGTGAGGGCGCCCAGCAACGTCCGCATGGCACGGGGGGACCGGGGGGCGTCGACGATGTCGACCGCGTGCCGGCCCTGCCCGATCCGTCCGACGCGGGCGGCGGGTTCGCCCCGGCCGGCCGGCAAGTAACCGACCAGGAGGTGGTAGGTCTCGACCCGGTCACCCAGGCTGACCTGGGCAAACTCGGAGCGGACCGCGACGGAACCGCGCGTGCCGTACCAGGGCAGCGGCGTGATCCGGATGTCACCGACCGGCAGCCCCTTGCCCTGGAACCAGCGGGCGCTCGTCAGGTAGTGGCGCCACAGTTCGGGGTCAGGCTGCCCGGTGTATAACGATTTGGATACAGAGTTGATGTTCGGCTCGCTTTCCCTCACAGGACATGACTATAGTGTAGTCCTGAAAACGTTACCGGAAACGGTACCACACACTGGGGAGAGTCCCGGCTGGCGAGTCCCCGCCAGCGATTCACCAAGGAAAGAAAGGGAAAAATGAAGAACATCACTCGAGTCATCGGCGTGAGTCTGGCAGCCGCGAGCCTCTTGCTCGGGGCCGCGAGTTGCAGCAACGGCGGTGGCGGAGGCAGCAGTGCCAGCGCTGGCGCCACCGGCTCCAGCAGCG
Source organism: Propionibacteriaceae bacterium (assembly GCA_031254155.1). Lineage (GTDB taxonomy): Bacteria > Actinomycetota > Actinomycetes > Propionibacteriales > Propionibacteriaceae > WQYJ01. The sequence continues at coordinate 4,110 of JAIRVA010000097.1, read as the reverse complement.
CGGGTACGAGCGCGGGCGGCAGCGTGTACTTCCTCAACTTCAAGCCGGAGAGCGCCGACAAGTACGACGCGATCATCGCGGAGTACAAGAAGGAGACCGGCGTCGACGTCAAGGTCGCCACGGCGGCGTCCGGGACGTACGAGCAGACGCTGACCTCCGAGATGGCCAAGTCCTCCCCGCCGACGATCTTCCAGATCAACGGCCCGGTCGGCTGGGCCAACTGGAAGGACTACACCGCCGACCTCACCAACTCCGACATCTACAAGCACCTGAACGACCAGTCGCTCGCCGTCAAGACGGCCGACGGTGTCTGGGGTGTGCCGTACGTCGTCGAAGGCTACGGCATCATCTACAACGACGCGATCATGAAGAAGTACTTCGCGCTGGCGGACAAGAAGGTCTCGATCTCGTCGGCCCAAGACATCAAGTCCTGGGACCTGCTCCAACAGGTCGTGGAAGACATGACCGCCCACGCCGCCGACCTCGGCATCAAGGGCGTCTTCTCGTCGACGTCGCTGAAGCCCGGCGAGGACTGGCGCTGGCAGACCCACCTGGCAGACGTCCCGCTGTTCTACGAGTTCTCCGGGGATAAGGTCGACCTGACCAAGGGTACGCCGGCCACGATCAAGTTCACGTACTCCGACAACATGAAGAACCTCTTCGATCTGTACCTGAACAACTCCACCGTCAAGCCCACCGAACTGGGTTCCAAGACAGTTGACGACTCGATGGCCGAGTTCGCGCTCGGGCAGTCGGCGATGGTGCAGAACGGTAACTGGGGCTGGAGCCAGGTCGCCGGCGTCCAGGGCAACACGGTCCAGGCCGCGGATGTCCACATGCTGCCGCTCTACATGGGTATCTCCGGCGAGGAGAAGTACGGCATCCCGATCGGGACCGAGAACTACTTCTCGATCAACGCCAAGGCCGACGCCGCCTCGCAGAAGGCCTCGCTGGACTTCCTGACGTGGCTCTTCTCCTCCGACTACGGCAAGAAGGCCGTGTCGAACGACCTCGGCTTCATCGCCCCGTTCGACTGGTTCAAGGCGGGCGAGGGCCCGAACGACCCGCTGGCGACGGAGGTCACCAAGTGGATGACCACGAGCGGCATCACCTCGGTACCGTGGTCGGCCTTCCAGGTCATGCCGAGCCAGGACTGGAAGAACAACTTCGGCGCTGGCCTGCTCACCTACGCGCAGGGCAAGGCGGACTGGTCCAAGGTCTCGTCCGACATGGTGGCTGACTGGGCGAAGCAAGCCGCGGCGGCGGGTTAACCCACTGACACGGATGGCGGGCGTGGGGGATCCCACGCCCGCCGTTCACAAAGGAGCATCATGCGCGTCTCCGCGTACATCAAAAAGTGGTTCCCCGCCTTCGCGCTGCCCACCTTCCTCGCCTTCATCCTTGCCTTCATCGTGCCGTTTGGCATGGGGCTGTACCTGTCGTTCACGAAGTTCCGGACGGTCAACGACGCCCAGTGGACGGGGGTCTCGAACTACGTCGCCGCTCTCACTGATGGCAGCTTCCTCAACTCGTTGTGGTTCTCCGTCCGGTTCACCGTCATCTCCGTCATCACGGTCAACGTCTTCGCCTTCGCCCTGGCGATGCTGCTCACGAAGGCCATCCGGGGGACCAACCTCTTCCGGGCCGTCTTCTTCCTGCCCAACCTCATCGGCGGGATCGTGCTGGGGTACGTCTGGAACCTGATTCTGACCGGGATCCTGAAGGCGCTGTTCGCCCAGGACCTGACATACTCGGCGACGTACGGCTTCGTCGGGCTGGTCATCCTCGTCAACTGGCAGATGATCGGCTACATGATGGTCATCTACATCGCCGGCTTCCAGAACATTCCGGGGGATGTCATGGAGGCCGCCGACATCGACGGGGCCGCCTTCTGGCCGAAGCTCTTCCGGGTGACGATCCCGATGATGGCGGGCTCGATCACCATCTGTACCTTCCTCACGCTGTCCAACTGCCTCAAGATGTTCGACCAGAACCTGGCGCTCACGTCGGGCGCGCCGAACAACGAGACCGAGGGGTTGGCGCTCAACATCTACCGGACGTTCTACCTGCTGCGGAACCAGCAAGGGGTCGCCCAGGCGAAGGCGGTCATCTTCTTCGTCTTCGTCGCGGTCGTGGCCTTCTTCCAGTTGCGGGCGACCAGGAGCCAGGAGGTGGACGCGTAATGGAGAAGCAAAAAGTCTTCCGGGTGATCGGTTTCTGGGGCCTCGCGGTCCTGGCGGTCATCTACCTCGTGCCCCTGCTGCTCGTCGTGATGAACTCGCTCAAAGGCAATCTGTTCGTGTCGTCGGACCCGTTCGCGCTGCCGGACTCCCAGTCCTTCGCAGCCGGCGCCAACTACACCGGTGGCGTGGCGAAGACCGGGTTCGTGTCGGCCCTCGGGTTGTCGCTCTTTATCACTGTCTTGTCCGTACTCGTGATCCTCCTGGTCACGTCCATGACCGCCTGGTACATCGCGCGGGTCAAGGCGTGGTACACCTCGGCGTTGTACTACCTGTTCGTGTTCTCGATGATCGTGCCCTTCCAGATGGTGATGTTCACGATGTCGAAGGTGGCCAACGTCACCGGGCTCGACAACCCGCTCGGCATCGTCGTTCTCTACACGGGGTTCGGCGCCGGGCTGTCGGTGTTCATCTTCGTCGGCTTCATCCGGGCCATCCCGATCGAGATCGAGGAGGCGGCCATGATCGACGGCGCATCACCGTGGCAGGTGTTCTTCACCGTCATCTTCCCGATCCTGCGCCCGACGGCCATGACCGGGGCGCTCCTCAACACGATGTGGATCTGGAACGACGACCTCCTGCCGTACCTTGTCATCGGCTCGGAGTGGAAGACGATCCCGGTCGCGGTCCAGTCGTACATGGTCGGGGCGTACGGCCACAAGGACATGGGCGGCTTCATGGCCATGCTCGTGTTGTCCATCATCCCGATCGTCGTCTTCTTCCTGATCGGGCAGAAGTCGATCATCAAGGGTGTGACCGCGGGCGCGGTCAAGGGCTGACCGCCGCCATCAGATAGGGTTCATTGTTGTGACGACAATCAGAGACATTGCCCGTGAGTCCGGTTTTTCCGTCAGTACGGTCTCCCGCGTGCTGGCGGGCCACCGGGATGTGAGCGAGAGTACGGCGGTGGCCATCCAGGCCGTCGTCGACCGGTACCACTTCACCGTCAACCGGGCCGCCCGCAACCTCAAACAGGCGGAGACGATGACGATCCTCGTCCTCGTCAAGGGTCGGCATAACTTGTTGTTTGCCTCGATGCTGGAGCACGTCCAGGCGGCGGTGACTGCGACGGGCTATTCGGTCGCGGCGCAGTACATCGACGAGGACGACAATGAGGTGGCCGAAGCCGAACGCCTGATCGCGGAGACCAAACCCGCCGGGGTGGTGTTCCTCGGGGCTGACGCCGATCACCTGGTGACCGACGCGGACCGCCTCGGCGAGGGCTGCCCCGCGGTGGTCCTCACCAACTCGGTCGGCACCGGGCGGGCCGCCGTCTCGTCGGTGACGACCGACGATTTCGGTGCCGCCCGGGCGGCGGCGGCGTACCTCCTCGACCGCGGGCACCGGATGCTCGGGGTGATCGGCGGCAACCCGGCGGTGTCGACCATCTCGCGGCTGCGGGCCGCCGGGGTACAAGCGGCGGTGGCGGCGCGCGGGCTCACCTTCGACCCGGCGACGCAGTATGCCCAGACGCGCTACTCGCTCGGGGAGGGGTATGACGCGGCGGGGTGGTTGCTGGACGCGGGGCCCGGCGTGACCGCCGTCTACGCGATGAGCGACATCATGGCGCTGGGCGCGTTGCGGGCCCTCGCCGACCGCGGGCTCGGCGTCCCCGCCGACGTCTCGCTGATCGGGCACGACGGTATCGACCTGGCCTCCTACGTCGTACCCAAGCTCGTGACCCTCCGCCAGCCGCAGGAGACGCTCGCCCGCCGCGGCGTGGAGATCCTCATGACCCACATCGGCGGCGACCCGACGCCGGTCGAGGAGATCGTCGGCGTCGACATCGTCGAGGGGGAGTCCGTCCGGACGCTGCCGTAAGGGCACGGTCGGTAATAAGTGGCGCAGGTGGCGGTTTCGGGGCGGGATG
>JAIRVA010000043.1 GCA_031254155.1 Propionibacteriaceae bacterium | reverse complement strand
GTTGAGCTTATGGCTGCCCGAGGTGTTGTTCCCCTCGAACTTGTAGTAGATGCGGGCGGGGGTGCCGAGAGTTTCCTCCAGGCAGTACGCGCGGATGAGCGGCGACGGGCGGTACATCCGGTAGAAGTCGATGATCGCCCACGGGATGTCGATGTAGCGGTCGGTCGTCAACTCCTGGCGGCAGAGCTCCTCGCAGAAGATCGGGGCCAACTCCGGGACGGTGGTGATCGGCTCGTGGGTACCCGGGTTCATCAGCGGGGGCGGCAGCGTGGGCATGTCGGCCCGCAGGTTGTACCACTGCTGCGGGATCTGGTCCTCGGGCAGGTTGATCCGGTAGGGAATGGCATGGTCAGCCATGAATGTCTCCTTCGATAGTCCGCCCGGCCCAGAACGCAAAAACCGCCTGGTGCAGGCGGTTGTGGGTCGTTGGCACAACGGCGAACCGCCTAATCGGCGGGCCACCAGTTGCTACGTTTTGTCATGAGACGAATCGTAGCGGCGCCACCCCGGCGGGACAACCCACCATCCACTATGTGGGACGAGGCCCCCGCTGCCGGTCGTTGTTGGCCGCCCGCAGCGGGGGCACCCGCCGTAGGGGTTACGGTTGCACTGCCGCGAGGGCGTTGACGATACCCTCGCCGTAGTAACTGTTATTGGCGGTCGTACCCACGCAGGCGGCCGAGCCAGCCGGCACCGCGGCCGCCGGGCACGCCGTGTCGGTCGCCTCCGCCCTGATCGCCGTTTCCATCTGGGCCGGCGTCCAACCCGGATGGACCGACTTCATCAGTGCCAGTACGCCCGCGACGTGCGGCGAGGCCATCGACGTACCGGACATGCTGCCGTAGCCGACGGTGTTCTTGTAGCCGTTCGTCATGGTGAGTGGCAACGTCGAGTAGATCCCGTTGCCGGGCGCGGCCACGTCGATGATGCCCAGGCCCCGGTTCGACGAACTCGCCAGCGCGGAGGTGGACGTGATCGATGACACGGTCACCACCCCGTCCAGCTCCGTCGGAATGTTCTGGCACCCGCTGTTGATGATCCGGCTGACTGGGGCCGAGTCGTTGGGGCTGCCCGTGTCCGTTGTGTTGTTCGTCAGATCCGTGCGCGAGTTGCCAGCCGCCGCCACGTGGATGATGCCTTTGGCGCTCGCGTAATCGACCGCCCGCCGGACGGCCTCCTTCACCGCCGCCTGGTCTGGCTGGTCGTCGCACCAATACTCGAACGGGTCGATGAAGTACGAGTTGTTCGTCACGTCGACACCGTGCTCCGCCGCCCACACGAACCCGCAGATGGCGTACTCCGGATAGATGGACCCCGCGTCGTTGACGACCTTGATGGACGCCAGCTTCACCCCGGGGGCCACTCCGACGATGCCGACACCGTTGCGGGCCGCCGCGATCGTGCCGGCGACGTGGGTGCCGTGCGTCGAGTTGGACGGGTACCACCCCCGCGCCGACGTGTCGGGAGCCCCGGCGTTAGTGCAGTTCACCGAGGCGGCCCGGTTGATCTGGCCGGCGAGCTCCGGGTGGTCACCGTCGATACCAGAGTCGAGCACGCCCACGAGGACATCCGGCGACCCGTCGGTGATCGCGTGGGCCTGGTCGGCCAGGATGAGCCGCATGTCCCACTGGCTGGTCGTTTCGCCCGGATCGGGGACCACGGTTTCAGCCGTCTCGCCGGGCAGTGACTGCTGGCCTTTGCCGGTGGCACCGTTGCCGGTGACGCCACTGCCAGCCGGGGTACCCTCCGCCACGGGGATCGTCCGCGTCAGGCCGACGGAGACGACGGAGCCACCCTTCGCCGCCTTGACCACGTCAGCCTCGAAGGTGACACTGGCCGAGTGGGCGATGACGACGCCGATCTGCGGCCAGGCTTGGACGACGACGCCGCCCGCATCGGCGACGGCCTGTTCGGCCAGCATCATGAGGTGGCCGCTAGACTGGCGGCCATGGAGATGCTGACCAACCGCCTGCCCCGGGGCCCGTACGACCCGGATGCGCTGTACGAGGCGTTCACCGGCTGGGCGCGGGACGGGGGCCTCGAGCTCTACCCCCACCAGGCGGAGGCGCTGATCGACACGCTTGCCGGGGCGAACACCGTCATCACGACGCCGACGGGTTCCGGCAAGTCGCTGATCGCGGTCGCGGCCCACTTCGCCGCCCTGGCCGACCAGCGGCGGTCGTACTACACCGCGCCCATCAAGGCCCTCGTCTCCGAGAAGTTCTTCGCGCTCACCGATGTCTTCGGCGCCGATCTCGTCGGTATGGTGACCGGTGACGCCGCGGTCAACCCGGACGCGCCCATCGTGTGCTGTACGGCGGAGATCCTGGCCAACCTCGCGCTGCGCGAGGGCCGGGCCGCCGATGTCGGCCTCGTCATCATGGACGAGTTCCACTTCATCGCCGACCCCGACCGCGGCTGGGCCTGGCAGGTCACCTTGTCGGAACTGCCGCAGGCGCAGTTCGTCATCATGTCCGCCACGCTGGGCGACGTGACCGGGCTCCGGCGTGATCTCGCGGCCTGGACCTCCCGTGAGACGACGGTCATCGCCGACGCGGTCCGGCCCGTCCCGCTGACGTACGCCTGGGCGGTCACCCCCCTCCACGACACCATCGCGGGCCTGGTCTGGGCGGGCCAGGCCCCGGTCTACATCGTGCACCCGAGCCAGGCCGCCGCGGCCGAACGCGCACAGGCCCTGCTATCGGTACCACTGGTTGACAAGGAGCGCCGCCGCGCTATCGTCGAAACGATCGGCGATTTCCGGTTCGCGCCCGGCTTCGGGCCGACGCTGCGCAAGCTGCTGCACGCCGGGATCGCGGTCCACCACGCGGGGATGCTGCCGAAGTACCGGCGGCTCGTCGAAACCCTCGCCCAGTCCGGGCTGCTGGTCGCGATCTGCGGTACGGACACCCTCGGCGTCGGCATCAACGTTCCCATCCGGACGGTCCTTTTCACGACCCTGGTGAAGTATGACGGGCGCCGCGAACGGCTGGTCCGGGCCCGCGAGTTCCACCAGATCGCGGGCCGCGCCGGGCGGCCGGGCTTCGACACGATCGGGTACGTCGTCGTCCAGGCCCCCGACCACGAGGTCGAGTCGGCCCGCCTCAAGGAGAAGTTCGCCGACGACCCGAAGAAGCTCAAGTCGGTGCGGGTGAAGAAGCCGGAAGGTACGGTGAACTACGGCGAGGCGAGCTTCCGCAAACTCGTCGACGCCCAGCCGGAGGCCCTCACCCCCCGGCTCAAGATCACCCACGCGATGCTGCTCAACCTGTTGCGCCGCGACGAGGACACCCGGACGGCGATGGCCCACATCATCGACTGTGCGACCCGGGACGAGACGCGGCGGGAGAAGCTCCTCACCCGGGCCGGCACGCTGTTCGCCTCCCTGGCCGAGGCGGGCATCATTGGGCCCCGCGACTCCCCCACCGCCGGTGGGCGGACGTTCGACCTCGCTCCCGGTCTCCAGGAGGATTTCGCGCTCAACCAGGCGCTGTCGGCGTTCGCGCTCGACGTCCTCGACCACCTGGACCCGACGACCTGTGAGGCGTACACCCCGGCCGTGCTCAGCGTCATCGAATCGACGCTGGAGGACCCGCTGCCGGTCCTGCTCGCCCAGCAGCACCGGGCCCGCGGCGAGGCGGTGGCGGAGATGAAGGCCGACGGGCTGACGTTCGAGGAACGCCAGGCGGAACTGGACGAGATCACCTGGCCCAAGCCGTTGGCCGAGCTGCTGGACATCGCGTACACCCGCTTCGCCCAGACCCACCCGTGGATCCTCGACCACCCGGTGTCCCCGAAGTCGGTCGTCCGCGAGATGGCCGAGCGGGCGATGACGTTTGCCGAGTATGTGGCGTTCCACAAGGTCCAACGCAGTGAGGGTACGCTGCTGCGCTACCTGTCGGACGCGTGGCGGGCGCTCCGCCAGACCGTGCCCGAACCGATGCGCGACGCCGAGTTCGACGATCTCGTGGCCTGGCTCGGCGCGGTCGTCCGCATGACCGATTCGAGCCTCGTCGACGAGTGGGAGACCCTGACCGCCGGGCTCGACGGCGGGAGTACGGCCCCGCTCACCCGGGTGACCCTGCACGACCACCCGATGACCGGCAACGAGCGGGCCTTCACGGTCTTAATCCGCAACGCCCTGTTCCGCCGGGTCCAGCTGGCGGCCGCGGACGATGTGGACGGGCTGGCCGAACTGGACGACGCCGGCTGGACGGGCGACGACTGGGACGAGGCGCTCGGGCGCTACTGGGCGGACCACGCGGAGATCGGTACGGACGCGGACGCGCGCGGCCCGGCGCTGCTCGCCATCGACCGGAGCGTCACCCCGTGGCAGGTCCGGCAGGTCATCGCCGACCCGGAGCACGACCACGACTGGGCCATCACCGCCGAGGTCGACCCGGTGGCGAGCGACCGGGAGCAGCGCCTGGCCCTCACCGTGACCGGCTTCGGCCGTCTCGACGGCGTGTAACGTTTCGCGGCCGGGCGCGGAGTTATGAGCGTACTCACAATTGAGGGAGGGGACATGGCGAAGTGGCGGCTGGCGGGGGTCGCGGCGGCGGCCTCGCTGATGATGACCGGTTGCGGTACGGCGGTGGAGCCCCTGCCCGCCCACCCGGTCGCGGGCCTCGAGATCGCCCAGCCGACGGCGGGCGAGGCGAGCGCGTTGGCCGGGTTCGGGGAACGGTTGTACACCGAACTGCGGGGAACGGCGCCGAACCCGGTGGTCTCGCCGCTGTCCGTTTTCGCGGCTCTGGGCATGGCGATGAGCGGGGCGGACGGCGCGACCGCCCAGGCTTTCGCGTCGGTCCTCGGGCTCGACACGGACGCCCTCGAGGCGGCCGTGGCGTACCTGTTGGCGACGTTGCCGTCGGAGACGGCCGGTACGAAGCTGACGGTGGCGGACTCGGCCTGGCTCGACGACTCACTCACCCCGGAACAAGACTGGGTCGACCGTCTCCGCACGTACTTTTCGGCCGAGGTGTACGCCACCGACCTGCAGAAACCGGCGACGGTCGGCCAGGTCAACGGCTGGGTCAACGCGCAGACCGGGGGCCTGATCCCCGAGATGCTGGCGACGATCGACGACGACGCGGCGGCCCTGCTGGTGAACGCGCTCTATCTGGGGGCCCGGTGGCAGGAGGAGTTCGACACCGGGCTGACCCACCAGGGCACGTTCACCCGCGCGGACGGCAGCCAGACCGACGCCTGGTACATGGCCGCTCCCCCGGCGACCCGGCGCTACATTGAGACCGCCGACGCCACCGGCATCGTCTTGCCCTACCAGGACGGCCGACTCGTGTTCATGGCCGTCCGGCCGGCCACGGGCAGTCTCACCTTGAAACCGGGCGATCTGGGCCGCTGGCTGGGCGCGGCCACCTATCGCGATAACGTGGCGGTCACCATGCCCAAGTTCCACACCGAGTACGGCGCCGACCTGGTCGACGCGCTCGCGGCCCTCGGCCTGGGCGCCGCCTTCAGCCCGGCGACCGCCGATTTCGCCCGGCTGGGCCACACCGCCGCCGGTCCCCTCTTCATCAGCCAGGTGGCGCACAAGGTGTCGCTGGACGTCGGCGAGAAGGGTACGGAGGCGGCCGCCGCGACCGTGGTCGCGATGTTCGCCTCCGGGGCTCTGCCCACCGACGAGATCACCGTCACGTTCGACCGGCCGTACCTCTACGCGGTGGTCGACCAGGTGACCGGTGTACCCCTGTTCATCGGGGCCCTGGACGACCCCGCCCTCGCCCCGCCGACGGTCCAGTGATCCATACCTGGTAGAGAGGTACGTCCACACAAGGTAGACTCACCTCATGGCGATCAATGTGAAGAACGAGCGCACTGTGGCGGTGGTGAAACAATTGGCCGAGCACCTCGGGGTCAGTTACACCGCCGCTATCGAAATGGCGGCCAACTGGGTACTGCGCGCCCCGCGACAGTCAGCTGACGACGACGCCTTGCGCGAGGTCGAACGGCTTGTCACTGCCTACCAAGCCCATCTGCCCGCGGCCCACCGCCTGGATGCCGAGGCACTGTACGATTCAGCCGGGCTGTACCGATGATCGTGGACACGTCAGCCATCGTCGCGATTCTCAAGTCGGAGCCGGGCCACGAGGCACTCCGCCGGGCTCTCCTCGCTGATCGCGCTCCGAAAATGAGTGCCGCGACCGTGGTCGAGTTGTACGCCGTCGCCGACGTACGCGGCGAACCAGCCCAGGGCCGACGGGTCGACGAGTTGCTCAAAGCGTTGGGGATCACCATCATCGCCTTCGACCAGGACCAGGCCGCTCTGGCGCGGGCCGCCTACCGCGACTTCGGACGCGGGTCGGGCCATCCGGCCAAACTGAACCTGGGCGACTGCTACGCCTACGCCCTCGCCGCCGCGACGGGCGAGCCGCTGCTCTTCGTCGGGTTCGACTTCACCCACACCGATCTCCAGGCCGCCCTGCCCTGAGCTCTCGCCCGGCCAACCCGGCTCAGGGCGGCCCGGTCCCCGGACCGCACCCGCGCGTCATGACGCGACCGCCTGGCCGCCGGTGGGGGCGGTGACGACCGGGCCCGGCCGGACGGTGATGGTCACCGACGACCCGCCGGATTCGACCGTGAGGGCCTCGCCGCCGGGGGCCACACCGGTCGCGGTGGCGGTGTTCGTCACGGTGCCGGCGGCGAGGTCCGCCGCGGTCAGGGTGTAGGCCGCCTGGCACAACCGGCTCCCACCAGGGACAACGGTGTCGACGTTGTCCGTACATGTGACGGCCGATAGCGGGCCCGTCCCGGTGAAGCCGGTGTCGTTGACCGCCACCTTCGAGAGTGTGACATTGCCGGTGTTGATGATCGTGAAGGCGTACGTGACCGTCGAACCGACCGCGTACTCCGCCGCGCTCGTCGTCTTCGTCACCGTCAGCCCGGGCTGGGCCGCCACGGCGACGTCGCTACTACCCTTTGTCGTCACGGTCACCGCGGTGTCCCCCGGCCCGTGACCATTCACGCTCGCCGTGTCCGGCACGCTGCCCGCGTCGACGTCCGCCTGGGTCAGGTAGTACGTCGCCGTCGCGGTCGCCGACTCACCCGGTGCCAACTGGCCCGGCGCGCCCGGCCAGGTGTACACAATCGTTGACGCCCCGCTCGCGTCGCGCAGGCGGGGGTCGGTGATCGTGAGACCGCCGAGAGTGACGTTGCCGGTGTTCGTGAGGGTGAAGGTGTACGTCACCTTGTCACCCGCGTGGCCATCACCGGTGTGCGAACTGGTCTCGGTGAACTCCACGCTGGGCCGGGCTGCGACGGGTACCGGCACCGTGGCCGTCCGGGTCAGCAGGGTGTCCGGGGCGACCCCGATGGCGGTGACGAGAGCGGTGACGCCGCCCGCGTCCACGTCCGCCTGCGTCAGCCGGTAGGTCGTCGTCCCGGTCACCGTCTGGCCGGGAGCGAGGACGCCGGCGGCACCCGGCCAGGTGAAGCTGATCCCGTCCGGCCCGGCAAGCGGGTCACTGATCGTGGCCCTGGTCACGGTGGTGGTACCGGTGTTGGTCACCGAGTAGGTGAACGTCACTTCGTCGCCGGCCTGGCCCTGGGCCCCCGGCGCGAGCGTCCCGGCGCCGGTCAGGCGGAGGGCCGACGCGGCGGCCACGTCGACCGTCGTGGCGGGGACGCCGACCGGGGTCTGGGTACCGTCCGGGGTCGCTGAGGTGACCGTGGCGGTCGTGGTGATCCCGCCCGCGTCGACGTCCGCCTGGGCCAGCCGGTAGGTCGCGACGGCGATCATCACCTCACCCGGTTTCAACACGCCGGGTTCGCCCGGCCAGGTGTACGTGATGTCATCCGGCCGGAGCTGCGGATCGTCGATCCCCACTCCGTCGAGCGTGACATTGCCCGTGTTGGTCACCGTGTAGGTGACCGTCACCGGGTCTCCGGCCTTCGCGCCGGGCGGGGGTGGCGTTCCCTTCGTCACGACCGTCAGTTGGGGCACCCCCGGCAACTCGACGGCCATGGTGGTGTTGGCGGAGGCTGGCTGGCCGGGTGTCGCCGGATCGCCGGCTTTCACGCCCGGCCGGGCCGGCGTGGTACCCGTGACGGTCGCCGTGTCCGCCAGGACACCCGCATCGACGTCGGCCTGGGTCAAGGTGTAGGTACCGGTCGCGGTCGCGGACTCGCCGGGTGCGAGCACGCCGGTCTTCCCCGGCCAGACGTAGGTGATCGCCGTGAGGCCGGGCAGCGTGTCGGTGATCGCCACCCCGCTCATCGTCGCGTTGCCCGTGTTCGTGATCACGAACGAGACCGTCACCTGGTCCCCGGCGTCCGGTTGCGGATCCGCCAGGGTGCCGGTCGCGGTGAGGCTGAAGCCCGGCTCGACCGCGACGTCAACCTTGGTGTCGCCACCGCCGTCGTCGCCGCCGCCACTGCCGTCCCGGCTCTCCTCGGTCACGGACTTGCCCTTCGGGTCCTTCGCCGTCGCCGACGCCTTGTTGTGGATCCCGCCCGCGTCAATGTCGGCCTGGGTGAGCGCGTACGTGGCCGTGGCGGTCGCCGACTCGCCGGGGGCGAGAACGCCGTCGGCTCCCGGCCACCCGTACGTGAGCGCCGACAGGCCGGGGAACGGGTCACTGATGGTGACATCAGACAAGGTCACCGGGCCGGTGTTGGTCACGGTGAACGTGAACGTCACCACATCGCCCGCCACGCCTTTCGCGTCGGGAGCGAGCTTGCCGGTCTTCACCAGGTCGAGGGCCGGGGTGTCCGCCACGGGCAGCACCGATTCATCTTCCTCCGACTCGACCGGGTCGCCGCCCGGCGGGGTACCGGCGGCGGTCGCCGTGTTGGTGACCCCGCCCGCGTCCACGTCCGCCTGGGTGAGGGTGTAGGCCGCCGTACAGGTCATGGTGTTGCCCGGTGTCACGACCGTCGCCGGGCACACCGGCACCGGCTTCGGCCCCGTCCCGGAGAACGTCCCCTCGGTGACTGTCACGGCCGTCAGGGTCACGTTCCCGGTGTTGGTCACGACGAACCGGTACGTGATGTCGTGGCCGGCCACGAGGCTGGCCGCCGTGACGGGTGCGCCGTCGTACCACGCCGTCTTCGCCACCGTCAGCCTGGGGGCCGGCGTCACGGGCACGTCGGTCTCGCCGCCGTCGCCGCCGTCGTCGCTGCCGTCGTCGCTCTCCTTGGTCACGGGTTTGCCCTTCGGGTCCTTCGCCGTCGCCGACGCCCGGTTGTGGATGCCGCCCGCGTCGATGTCGGCCTGGGTGAGGGCGTACGTCGCCGTGGCGGTCGCCGACTCGCCGGGGGCGAGAACGCCGTCGAGACCCGGCCAGTCGTACGCGAGGGCCGACAAGCCGGGGAAGGGGTCGCTGATGGTGACGCCGGACAATGTCACCGGGCCGGTGTTGGTCACGGTGAACGTGAACGTCACCACATCGCCGGCCTCGCCTTTCGCGTTGGGGGCGAGCCGGCCGGTCTTCACGAGGTCGAGGCTCGGGGTCTCCGCGACGGGCAGCACCGATTCGTCTTCCTCCGACTCGACCGGGTCACCGCCCGGCGGGGTACCGGCGGCGGTCGCCGAGTTCGTGACCCCGCCCGCGTCCACGTCCGCCTGGGTCAGGGTGTAGGCCGCCGTACAGGTCATCGTGTCACCCGGCGCCACGACCGTCGCCGGGCACACCGGGACCGGCTTCGGTCCCGTCCCGGAGAACGGCCCGTCGTGGATCGTGATGTCCGTGAGGCTCACGTTCCCGGTGTTGGTCACGGCGAACGTGTACGTGATGTCCTCACCGGCCACCAGGGTGGCGCCCGCCACGGGCTGGCCTTTGAACAGCGCCGACTTCACCAGCGTCAGCCCTGGCTCCGGGGTCACGGGCACGTCGGTCTCGCCGCCGTCGCCACCGTCCCCGTCTTCGCTCTCCTTCGCCACCGGCCGGCCGCGCGGGTCCCGCGCCGTCGCCGACGCCCGGTTGTGGATGCCGCCCGCGTCGATGTCGGCCTGGGTGAGCGTGTACGTGGCGGTGGCGGTCGCCGACTCGCCGGGGGCGAG
>JAIRVA010000166.1 GCA_031254155.1 Propionibacteriaceae bacterium | reverse complement strand
TTCATCAAGACCTGCCCCCGCCCGGTGTTCGCAACGCGTCGCCCAGACGACTCACGGTGGGCGCGGTGATGTCGTCGGCGACCAGCCCGTCACGCAGCACCACGACGCGGTCGGCCAGGGCGGCCACGCCCGGATCGGTCGTGGTGTAGACGACCGACTGCTTGAGCTCGTCCACGCTCGCCCGGATGGCCGCCATCAGCGCCGTACTCGCTTCAGAATCGAGATCGGCGGTCGGCTCGTCGGCCAGGATGAGCGCAGGCTTGGCCATGGCCGCCCGGGCGAAGGCCGCCCGCTGCTGCTGGCCCCGTCCGAGCTTGTCGGGCTTCAGGGTCAGCGTGTCACCGATGCGCAGCGCGGCCACGACCTGTTCGTACCAGGCCTGGTCAAACGGCTTTTTCTTGATGACGAGCGGTACGCGCAGGTTGTCGATCACGGTCAGGTGCGGCAGGAGGTTGTACGACGGGAAGACGAGCCCGACGTGGTCGCGCCGGTACGCCGTCCGCTGCTTCTCGGCGAGGCCCGTGACCGTCAGGCCGTTCACGACGATGGTCCCCGATTCGACGGTGTCCAGGCCGGCGAGGCAGTTCAGCAGGTCGGTGAGGCCCGCGTGCGGGAGGCCCAGAATCGCGGTCAACTGGTGGGACCGGATCGTGAGGTCGACGCCCCGCAAGGGTCCTTTTACTAGTTGGGTGGTACGGGCGATGTCCGTCGCCGCTTCCCCGGCTCCGGGCGTGGCGGCCGGTTTCGGGGCGGGCACCGGCTTGGCAGCCGGGGCCGGGACCGGTTTCGGCGGCTTGGGGGCGGCCGGGCGGCGCTTCTCGGGCTCGGGTACCGGGGCCGCGGGCTCCGCGACTTCGGCCGGTTCCAGGAACTCGGGCGGTTCCTCGTCGAGGAGTTCCACGGGTTCGGGGACGGGGGTACGGGGAGGTACCTTGCGCTCGCGCGCCGGAGGTACCTCGGGCGGTTCGGGCACGTCGACGCGTTCGGGTGGCTCGGGCTGACGGGGGCGGGCGACCCGGGGGGTCCGCTCGGCCACCGCCGTCCGCTCCGTACGCTCGGGTCGTTCGGTACGCTCGACCGCCAACCGCTCGGCCGGCGTGCGTTCGGGACGCTCCGGAGCCGTCGTACCGCGATCCAACGAGACGGTCCGGTCGGGCCGCTCGGTCCGGTCAGGCCGGTCGGTCCGGTCCGGACGGGGTCGCGGCTCGGTGGCCGGCCGGGGTGTGCGACGCTCCCGCAGCGTTGGTTCGGTACCCGTGTCGGCGGTGGGTTCGGCTGGCCGCGGCCGCGGGGTCGTCCGCGGCGCCGGCTCGGCCGGACTCGCGGACGCGGCTGGCGCCGTCGTCCCGGAGGCGGCCCGCCGGTTGGCCAGGTCGCGCCGCAGGGCGGCGATCCGGTCTTCGGCGGCCGAGGTGGCCGCGGCGCCCGTACTGGGACCCGCCGACGCCGAAGTCCGCGCGGCCGCACCCGGACCGTCGTGGAAGAACCGGGACCGCGGCGGCTCAGGGTCGGGCTCGCGGGGGGCGGACGGACGGGCCGACGCCCCGGCGGCCAGATTGCGCCGCATCTCCGCTACCCGGCTCCCCGGTTCAGCCACCGGGATCACCGGGGCCACCGGGGCCGGAGCCGGCTCCCGCGGCGGGCGTACCCGGGCGGGCGGCGTACTGCGCGGCTCGACAACCGGCTCACCCTCCTGCGCCAACTGGTCCCGTAACTCGGTAAAACTGTTACGCCCCGTCAAAATCTTCTCCTCGAAAGGGTCAGGCGGATGCCGGAGGAGCTCATCTTCCCCAAAGATGGCTGCCAGTTCCGCGTCAGGTGATGAAGGATTGGGTTTTCTCAGTCTGGGGCCCCGTTGGTCCCCCCGACCACCCAAAAATTGCTGAGATTGTTCACTCACGGTTCAATTCTTGCATGTCGTCCCAACTAACCGAAATCAGACACGGGCAGAGTTTCGCCGCCCGGCCCGTGCTACCAGTCTTTCTTGACCTATTCCACGGGGATGGGGATTTCGACGGGGAAGTCGGCGTACGCCCGCGGGTCTTCCTTGGGTTCCAGATGGATCTGCAGGTGGATGTCGGGGAAGGCGGACTCGACCTGCGTCTGGACATCCTCCACGAGGTCGTGGCCGCGCCGGACCGTCCAGTCACCCGGGACGAGTACGTCGACCACCGCGAAGCGCTGGCTGCCCGCCAGCCGGGTCCGGAGTCCGTGGAAATGGACATCGTCGGATGTCAGATCCGCCAGGATTTGCGCGATCGTCTGGTTCTCCTCCTCGGGCAGGGTGATGTCCATCAACCCGCGCGTAGAATCGCGTACCAGCCGTACCCCCGTCACGATGATGTTCACCCCGACGACCAGGGCGACGATGGGGTCGAGGATGGTGAGGCCCGTCACCGCAACGAGGATCACCGCCACGACGACCCCCGCGCTCGTCACCACGTCCGTCCACAGGTGGCGGCCGTCCGCGACGAGGGTCGGCGAGCGGTGGCGCCGGCCAGCGCGGATGAGGACGACGCCGACGGTACCGTTGATCGCCGCCGCCGCCGCCGAGATAACGACGCCAATCGTGACGCTTTCCAGCGGCTGGGGGTTGAGCAGCCGGTCGACCGCGGAGACGATGATCAGGACGGCGGCGACGAAGATGAGGACGCCCTCGACCGCCGCGGAGAAGTATTCTGCCTTGTCGTGCCCGAATTGATGGTTGTCATCCGGCGGGCGGGCGGCGATGGACAACATGGCCAGCGCCAGGAAGGCGGCGGCCAGATTGACGACGGATTCCGCCGCGTCGGAGAGCAGGCCCACCGAGCCGGTGAGGCGCCACGCGATGGTCTTCATCCCGATCGTCACCACAGCGGCGGCGATGCTGAGCCACGCGTACCGCGTGAGATTCTTTCGGTCTGTCACCGGAGGAAGTTTACAGATCGCGCCGAACCGTGGCAATTATGCTTATGACAAGGAACAACAACGTCCATGCACCGAGGACGCCGAGACCCTCCCACGCGGTCAGGATCGACGACGTGGGTACGGTGTCCATCAGCACGAGGTCGCTCGCGTTCGTCGGCAGGAAGGCCACCGCGTCCGAGAGCCACAACCGCCAGCCCGTGAGTTCGCCGCCGCCAGACGACAGGGTGACGACCAGATTGCCGATGAAAGGCAGGAGGATGAAGAGCCCGAGCGCGGCGCCGATGCTGCCCGCGGTCGACCGGATCCAGGCGCCGATCCCGAAGCTCAGCAACGCGAGCAGAACCATCTTGGCGACGAAACCCAGCAGGATCCGCAGGCTGGTCGCCGTGAGGAGCGTCAGATCAATGAGCCGCGAGTCCTGGAGGAGCAGGTAGCCCACACCCCAGCCGCCCGCCAGCGAGAGCCCGAAGATGAGGACGCCCGTCACCAGGATGACAACCATCTTCGCCAGCAGGACCCGGACTCGTCTGGGCGCCGCGGTGACAGTCGAGCGGATCATTCCGGAGGAGT
>JAIRVA010000092.1 GCA_031254155.1 Propionibacteriaceae bacterium | reverse complement strand
CATCGTACGGGAAAGATCTGGGGGTCGGGCTGGAGACGCTGCTGGGCGAGTTGGCGGGTGTCGAGGGCGTGGAGTGGCTGCGCCTCAGCTACCTGCAGCCGGCGGAGATCCGGCCGTCGCTCATCGAGGCGGTGGCGGTGACCCCGCACGTCGTACCGTACTTCGACCTGCCCTTCCAGCACGCCTCGGGCCCCGTACTCAAGCGGATGCGGCGCTACGGTGACGGGGCGGCGTTTCTCGCCCTGCTCGCCCAGATCCGGGCGGCGGTGCCGGCCGCCGGGATCCGGACGAACGTCATCGTCGGCTTCCCGGGGGAGACGGCGGCCGACGTGGACGCCCTCACGGAGTTCCTGGGCGCGGCGGACCTGGACGCGGTGGGCGTCTTCCCGTACTCGGACGAGGAAGGTACGGCCGGGGCCCGGCTCGACGGCCACCTGGACGAGGCCGAGATCCTCGCCCGGACCGCCGATGTCGCCCAGTTCGCCGACACGGTGACGGCGGCGCGCGCGGCGGCCCGGACCGGCGAAACGGTCACCGTGCTCGTGGAGTCCGCCGCGGGCGGCCGCGCGGCCCAGCAGGGACCCGAGGACGGCCGGACGTACCTGCCGCCGGGACCAGGGCGCGGCGTGGGCGACATCGTCGTGGGACGCATCACGGCCACCGACGGCGTCGACTGGCAGGTGGACGACGGCCGGGGGACAACGTGAAATTCTTACCACTGTCGCCCGGCGGCCCCGAATGTGACAGAATGCACCTATGACTGAGTCAGAGAAGGTCGTTCCCGTCCTGAACCTGCCGAATGCGTTGACCGTTCTCCGGCTGGTCATGGTCCCGTTGTTCGCCTGGATGCTCCTGGCGCACCCGGACGATCTGGGCTGGCGGTGGGCGACGACGGGCGTGTTTCTGCTGGCGCTGCTGACCGACCTGGCCGACGGCAAGATCGCCCGGAAGTACCACCTCATCACCAACTTCGGCAAACTCTGGGACCCCATCGCCGACAAGGCCGTCACGGGCATGGCCATGATCGGGCTCGCCATCTTGTGGAACCTGTGGTGGTGGTGGCTCGTCGTGATCATCATTCTCGTGCGCGAGTGGGGGATCACGGTCATGCGGTTCCTGATCGTGAAGTACGGGGTCCAGGCGGCCGACCGGCTGGGGAAGATGAAGACCCTCTTCCAGACGATCGCGCTGGTGGGCTTGCTGGCGCCATTTCTCACGTACATGTCTGACCCGGCGACCCCCGCCGCGTGCTACTGGACGTGCGTCATCCTGCACTGGGTCGCGGTGGTGGCGATGGGGATCGCCTTCATCCTGACGGTCGTGTCGGGGGTCAACTACGTCATCGGGGCGTGGAAACTGCGCCGGGACTGGCTGGCCACCCACCCCGGGGAGGCCGGCCGTGCGGGCTAGCGACGTCATCGGCACGCTCGTGGCCCGGGGGGAGACGGTGGCCACGTGCGAATCGGTCACGGGCGGGCTGGTCAGCGGGACACTGACGGACGTGCCCGGCGCGTCCCAAGTCCTCCGGGGCGGGCTCATCACGTACGCGACCGATCTGAAGACGGCGCTCGCCGGCGTCGACGCGGCGGTCATCGCGACGTCCGGGGTGGTGTCGGCCGCGGTGGCGGCGGCCATGGCCCAGGGGGTGCGCCGGGTCTGCCGGGCCGACTGGGGGATTGGCGTGACCGGGGTGGCCGGTCCGGGACCGTCCGACGGGGTACCCGCCGGGACGGTGTGGCTCGGCCTGGCCGGGCCCGCCGGGTGCCGTACCCAGCAAGTGCAGGTCGCCGGGACCCGCGGCGAGGTCCGGGCGGCCGCGGTCGGGGCGGCGCTCACGCTCCTCGCCGACGGGCTCGCCGACACGGCCCGTCGACCGGTCCCGATTCACGGTGGGCCACGGTAGACTGGGACCCATGCAGCCACGCCGTACGATCCTCCTGCGGGAAGCGATGGGGGAGACCATCCGGGACCTGCGCCTCCGGGCCCGCCGGACCCTGCGGGACGTGTCGGCGGACGCCCAGATGAGCCTGGGCTACCTGTCCGAGATTGAGCGGGGCCAGAAGGAAGCGTCGTCCGAGGTCTTGGCCTGGATCGCCGATGCGCTCGGGGTGAGCGTCGGCGAGTTGATGGCGGAGGTGGCCGAGCGGCTGCTCGCGTACGAGTCCGACGCCGTCGTGGCGTTGCGTCTGGCCGCCTGACATGCGGGAGACCGAGCTGTGGTCGCGGATGGAGGCGGTCCTCGGGGCGGGGTACGTCCGGGCGTGGGCCGATCTTGTCGTGATGGCGGATCTCGGCAGCCGGACGGTCAACGAAGCCATCGCCGCCGGGCTCGCCTTCAAGGCGATCTGGCGGGCCGTGTGGGCCCAGCTGGAACTGCCGGACTCCGAGTTGTGAGGCCGATGTGCGACACGCCGGGCGGGAATCCCCATTTTCGAACATACGTTTGTTAGGGTGGGAGACGAGGAAAGTTATCCCCAGATTCGGCTGTCATAGTCAAATTGTCCGACCTTCCTCCTATGGTTTGAGATGAGGGCTGGCACCGCGTCAGCTTGATGACACAGAAAGGTACGAGATGGCCACCGCCGACCGCGAGAAAGCCCTGGAGGCTGCTCTGGCCCAGATCGAGAAGCAACACGGCAAGGGTTCCGTGATGAAACTGGGCGACCGGGTGAACCAGCCCATCGAGGTGATCCCCACCGGTTCCATCGCCCTGGACATCGCTCTGGGCATCGGGGGCCTGCCCCGGGGCCGGGTCGTGGAGATCTACGGGCCGGAGTCCAGCGGCAAGACGACCCTCGCCCTGCACGCCATCGCCAGTGCCCAGTCGGCGGGCGGGATCTGCGCTTTCATCGACGCGGAACACGCGCTGGATCCCGATTACGCGCACAAGCTCGGGGTGAACACCGACGAGTTGCTCGTGAGCCAGCCCGACAACGGCGAGCAGGCGCTGGAGATCGCGGACACGCTCGTCCGGTCGGGGGCGCTGACCCTCGTCGTCATCGACTCGGTCGCGGCGCTCACGCCCCGGGCGGAGATCGAGGGCGAGATGGGCGACTCCCACGTCGGTCTGCAGGCCCGCCTGATGAGCCAGGCGCTCCGCAAGATGACGGGGGGCCTGGCGACGGCCAAGACGACCGCGATCTTCATCAACCAGTTGCGGGAGAAGATCGGGGTCATGTTCGGCTCGCCGGAGACCACGACCGGCGGGCGGGCGCTCAAGTTCTACTCGTCGGTCCGCCTCGACGTGCGCCGCATCGAGGGGCTGAAGGACGGTTCGGAGACCGTCGGCAACCGGACGCGGGTGAAGGTGGTCAAAAACAAGGTCGCGCCGCCGTTCAAGCAGGCCGAGTTTGACATCTTGTACGGTGAGGGCATCTCCCGCGAGGGCGGGCTCATCGACCTGGGGGTCGAGCAGGGCCTCATCCGTAAGGCCGGGTCGTGGTTCACGTACGGCGGCGACCAGTTGGGCCAGGGCAAGGAGAACGCCCGGAACTTCCTGAAGACCCATCCGGAGGTGGCGGCCGAGATCGAGGGCAAACTGCTGGCGGCGTACGGGATCGGCGAGACCGTGCCGGAGGGCGTCGACCCGGTGACCGGCGAAGTCGCGTTCTAGCCCATGGGGGCAGCGGACCGGGCCGCGACGATCGAGTCGCTGCGGGCGTTGATGACGGGGGTCGGGCCACCGGTGCGGGTCGCCGAACCGTCGGCCCCGCCGGATGAGCCGGCCTTAGACGAGCCGGGCGAGGTGGACTTCGACGCGGCGAAGCGGATCGCCCTGCGCCGCCTGAACGCCCGGAGCCGGACGAGTGCGGAGTTGCGGGCGGACCTGGTGGGGCGCGGCGCCCCGGCCGGTGTGGCCGACGCCGTGGTGGCGCGGTTCGAGGCGGTCGGGCTGCTCGACGACGCGGCCTACGCGCGGGACTGGATCGAGTCTAGACAACGGTCAAAGTCCTTGTCGGCGGCCCGGCTCCGGCGGGAACTCCTCGGCAAAGGCATCGCAGAACCGGTCATCGCGGACGCGCTGGCGGCGACGGTGGACGAGGCGGACATCGCGCTCGCGTACGCCCGCAAGCGCCTGGGTCTGATGGCCGGGGTTGAGCGTGACGTCGCGAGGCGGCGGCTCGCCGGCCAGCTTGCGCGGCGGGGCTTCTCCCAGGCCGTGGTCATGCGGACGGTGCGGCGCGTCGTCGACGAGCGGGAGGGTAGTCTGGCTGGTGATTAGTAACGAACGGACCTACGAGGTCATCACCTACGGGTGCCAGATGAACGTCCACGATTCCGAACGGATTGCCGGCCTGTTGGAGGCGGCGGGGTACCACCCGGCGGCTGAGGGCACGACACCCGACGTGATCGTTTTCAACACCTGTGCGGTGCGGGAGAACGCGGACAACCGGCTCTACGGCAATCTGGGCCACCTGGCGCCGCTCAAGGTCGCTCACCCCGGTCTGCAGATCGCGGTCGGCGGCTGCATGGCGCAGATGGAGCAGTCGCTCGTTGTGAAGAAAGCGCCGTGGGTCGATGTCGTCTTCGGTACCCACAACGTCGGCCATCTGCCGGAGTTGCTGGAGCGGGCCCGGCGGGAGGGGACGGCCCAGCTCGAGATCCTCGACTCGCTGGTGGCGTTCCCCTCGACGCTGCCGGTCCGGCGCGAGTCGGCGTACTCCGGCTGGGTGACGATCTCGGTCGGCTGTAACAACACCTGTACCTTCTGCATTGTGCCGTCGGTCCGCGGCCGCGAGACCGACCGGCGCCCCGGCGACATCCTGGCCGAGGTGACACAACTGGCCGGCCAGGGGGTGCAGGAGATCACCCTGCTCGGGCAGAACGTCAACACGTACGGGGTGGAGTTCGGCGACCGCGACGCCTTCGCAAAACTGTTGCGCGCCTGCGGGGAGGTGGCGGGGCTCAGAAGGGTCCGGTTCGCGTCGCCGCACCCGGCGTATTTCACCGACTCGGTGATCGCCGCCATGGCCGAGACGGGCAACGTCATGCCGAGCCTGCACATGCCGCTGCAATCCGGGTCCGACACCATCCTCAAGGCGATGCGCCGGGCGTACCGCCGCGACCGCTTCCTGGCGATCCTGGACGCCGTCCGGGCCCGCCTGCCCGAGGCGGCGGTCACCACGGACATCATCGTCGGTTTCCCGGGCGAGACCGAGGCCGACTTCGAGGCGACGCTCGACGTGGTGCGCGAGGCCCGCTTCGCGGCCGCGTTCACGTTCCAGTACTCGGTCCGGCCCGGCACCCCGGCCGGCGCCCGCGAGGACCAGGTGCCGCACGCGGTGGTCCAGGAGCGGTACGAGCGGCTGGTCGAGGTCATCGACGCCATCGCCTGGGCGGAGAACAAGGCCCTGGTGGGCCGCGAGGTGGAGGTCCTGTTCGCGACGGGCGAAGGCCGCAAGGACGGTACGACGCGGCGCCTGTCGGGCCGGGCGCGCGACAACCGCCTCGTCCACGTCGCCGTACCCGAGGGGGCGGCGGTACCCCGGCCGGGCGACCTCGCCCGCGCGACCATCACCTACGCCGCGCCCCACCACCTCATCGCCGACGCCGGCTTCACCGGTCTTATTCGCACTCCCGGTGGGGACGCCTGGGAGCGCTCGGTCCAGCGGTCGTAAAGAAATGTCGGGGGGAGGGGCCACAC
>JAIRVA010000080.1 GCA_031254155.1 Propionibacteriaceae bacterium | reverse complement strand
ATTGGACTTCGTCATTTACTCTCGATGATTACGCCACCCGCCAGGCTGCTCGCAGCGATCCGACGGGTTTCGTGGCCGCCGCTGCCGCCTCCGGGAGATTGGGCGCTCCTGTGGTGATCGATGAGGTACAAAGAGTCCCCGATTTGCTGTTGTCGATCAAGCAGGTAGTTGACTCCGATCCTCGTCCCGGGCAGTTTCTGCTCGCGGGCTCGTCCAACGTACGGACCAATCGCCGCATCAAAGACGCGTTGACGGGTCGCATGGAAACACTGACACTCTGGCCGCTGGCTCAAGCTGAAATAGAGGAGTCGGCCGGTGTCGTTGACGCTCTGTTCGGCGGGTGTCCGCCGTTGGTGGCGGGGGCGCCCGTCGGCCGTGACGCCTTCGCGGCGATCGCCGCCGCGGGCGGCTTCCCGGAAGCTAGGTCAAGGTCGGACCGCCGCCGCACGCGCTGGTTCGCCAACTACATCGACACCACGCTGGACCGGGGCCTGCGCGACATCTCGGATGCCCAGAGGCTTGACGAGGTACCTCATCTTCTGCGCCTGCTTGCGGCCCAGTCCGCGGGTATCGTCAACTACGCGACCCTGGCTGATCGGTTGAGCCTCGATGTGAAAACGGTCAAAAGCTACATTGCCCTGCTTGAAACCGCGTTCATTGTCCTACGTCTGCCCTCATGGCGGCCCGGTCTGGGAGCCCGGGAGCTCCAGGCACCCAAGCTGCATCTCAGCGATTCGGGGCTACTCGTTCACCTGCTGGGTGCCGACGAGGCGCGTGTCCGGACTGACGACCAGGTGACCGGTCGTGTACTGGAGAGCTTCGTTGTTATGGAGATCGTCAAGCAACTGACGGCGTCTGCGACTGATGCGAAGGCGTACCACTACCGTTCCGGTCGCGACGAGATCGACCTGGTCCTGGAGTCGCGCGCGGGTTCCCTCGTCGGTGTCGAGGTCAAGGCGGGTGCCTCCCTCGGCGCCGCGGATTGGCGGGCCCTGGCGAAGGTACGAGACGCCGCTGGTGACCGGTTCGCGTGCGGTGTGATCTTCTACTGTGGTGCTCAGACGCTGCCGCTGACCGACCGGCTGTGGGCCGTCCCGATCAGCGGGTTGTGGCCGGGCTAGGACGTACGGAAGACCTTGTGGTTGGCCGCTTGGGCACGGGGGCGGATGACGAGGCGGTCGATGTTGACGTGCGTCGGCCGGCTGGCGATCCACCCGATGGCGTCGGCGATGTCCGCCGCGACCAGGGGGTCGGGCACACCGGCGTACGTGGCGTCGGCGCGGGCCTGGTCGCCGTCGAACCGCACGAGCGAGAACTCGTCGGTCATGACCATGCCGGGGGAAATCTCGCAGATCCGGATCGGTTCGCCGCACAGCTCCAGTCGCAGCGCCCCGGCGAGGGAGCGCTCGGCCGACTTGACGCCGCAGTAGCCGCCGCCCATCTCGTACGCCGCGTCCGCGGCCGTCGACGTGACGAACACCACCGTACCCTCCGCCGCCCGCAGCGCCGGCAGCAGCGCCTGGGTGACGCGGGCCGCGCCGAGGACGTTGGTGGCGTACATCCGCTCCCAGCGCCCGAGGTCGTCGGTCGCCAGGGGCTCCATGCCGAACGCCCCGCCGGCGTTGTTGACGAGCAGGTCGACGCGGCCCCCGACGGTCGCGGCCAGGGCGGCGACCGAGGCGGGATCCGTCACGTCGCACGTCACGGCAACGCCCCCGATCTCCGCGGCGAGGGCCGCGATCCGGTCGGTACGGCGGGCGGCGCAGTAGACGGTGTAGTGGGCAGCGAGGGTACGGGCGGTGGCCGCGCCGATCCCCGACGACGCCCCCGTGACGACAGCGATGTGACTCATAAGTCCAGCTTACTCGGGAGGTGGCGCTCCCCG
Source organism: Propionibacteriaceae bacterium (assembly GCA_031254155.1). Lineage (GTDB taxonomy): Bacteria > Actinomycetota > Actinomycetes > Propionibacteriales > Propionibacteriaceae > WQYJ01. Next base: position 2,882 of record JAIRVA010000080.1, on the reverse strand, counting down.
GCCGTGCCCACGCCCGCGGCCCAGGGGACGATCCACCGACCGGGCCACAGACGTGGACGGGGTCTACCGGGGTGTTGTCCTACACTGAAGTCATGTTTTACCGTCGCCTTGATGAGCATCTGGCGTTGAAGCTGGTTTCCGGACTGGATGCGGAGGAGTCGTACGCCGTCGTCGACCGCGAACGCGAGCGCCTGCGGGAATACCTGCCGTGGGTGGACACGACGAACTCGGTCGAGGACCAACGACACCACCTCGCCGCCATGAGCGGAATCAACCCCGACGAGCGGATCAGTTGCTTCCTGACCCTGGACGGGCGGATCATCGGGGCGGTCGGCCTCCCGTGCATCGACCGGCCCGCGCGGTGGGCCGAGATCGGGTACTGGATCGCGGCGGAGTGTGAGGGCCGGGGGTACGTCACGGCCGCTGTCCGCAACCTGGAGTCGCTGTGCTTCGGGGAACTGGGCCTGGAACGGGTCCAAATCACGGCCGACACCACCAACACTCGTTCGCGGGCCGTCCCGGAGCGTCTGGGGTACACCCTGGAGGGTATCCTCCGTCACCAGATCCTCTCCGGCCACGGCCGGATCGCCGACCGGGCGGTGTACGCCTTGCTCAAACCCGAGTGGCAGACCCGCGAGGCCCTGCCCTGACCCCCGACCCGTCCCCTGTCACACACGTTCCTTGCTCCGGATGTCATAATGTGTGCTCCCAGGTTCGAGTGATGGGAAATGTACGCTGGGGAGTCCCGAAACTGTACATTTCCCATCACTCGTGCATGTGCCCGTACGTTATGACACCGGGCGACGCCACCACCAAAACCGGCATCCGCATCCTCGCCCGACAACCCACCCCCCCCTGCCACCTCCAGGTCCGCATCGGCACCCTCACCACACCCGACACCACCTTCACCATCACCATGCGCTGAGCATTCAGATCACCCCCTGCGGCACAGCAGAGGTACACCCGTCGGCTGCGGTAGTCTAGACACGTAAGCCGATGACAGAAAGGCCCGTCATGGCGCTCATCGTCGATCCTGTCCAAGGCACCGGCACGCGACACGTTCCCCGCCGGGGGCCGACCTCATTCGCAGACGCCGGGTACTGCGGGCGCTCCTTCAACGAAGGCGTCCTCCGGTTTCACGACGCCACCACTGCCCCGAACTTCCGCGACCTGTGCCACGAAGCCTTCCCCGAACTACGCCGCCTCGACCGGAAAGCCGATGTGCTCGCGTTCGACTGGAGCGGCAAACAGTACCTGACTGCCAAGATCGCTGGGAGTAAGGACCTCACTATTCTCGTCGCTGACATCGGCACCGGGACTCTGGAGACGCTGGCCACCGTCGCCGAGTTCGCCGTCGTCCTGAAAATGGACAACATGAGGGACTTCTTCAACGCCGAAGCCTACGACCAGTGGCGCACCCACGTCGGCCACCCAGACGACGGGTTAGCGTTCACCGACTGTGTCGAATACACCACCCCACTATGGCTCGGCGGGGAAGACGACCCCACGAACATGCAACTCATCGACATGGACGTGTCCTGGACCATCGGCACCCAACTGCTCACCCAAACCAGAGCCGCCCAACTCTAGACACTACCGCCAGGGCCGCCACTTCGGCATCGACCACAACTCCTGCCAGTTGATGTCAATCAGCTCTCCGATCTTCTCCTTCGTCCACTCAGGCACAGTTGAGCCGTACACCCACATGCAGGTCAAGGCATCAATGTCGTGCATGGGCCAGTCCGCGTGCATCGACGGATCGTATTCGGGATTGCTGAAGAAGTTCCACAACATGCTGCCGTCTAGCGCCGCCGAACCCGGTTGGTAGGGTTTTCCGGGCGGGTTCAGCGCGGCCTGACGAAGGGGACGCGCCGCTTCGGTGTCGCCTGCCCGTTCCAAGAAGCAACACGGCCACACAATGCACGAGTTGACGTACATGTACCAGACCGGCCCTCCATTAGGAATGGTGGTCAACAGCGTCGCGACTTCGCGTGCCCGGTCGAGGACACCGTAGAGGCACAGATACATCGACGCGGTGTACAGTGTGCGAATGTCGCGATCCGAATCGAGCCACAGGCGTCTGCTCAGCGACCGGAACACGGGAAGCGTCCCGTGTCCTTTTGGAATACCCAGAGTCTCCCAATCGACGATTTTGACAATGTCGGCCGCCACATCTTCATAGGGGTGATTTTTCATGAAGCTCCTTCGCCATTCCGTCAGATGATCAACTGTACTTTTGTACCATACCCAAGCCCTGCTCGTTTGATTGCGTTCGCGATTTGCGCGCCTAGACTGCGATTAACTGAGCGATCAAGAAGTTGAAGGTTGGTAATCACATGCCGTCCACCCAGTTGCAGGTCAAGGATGTGATCCACATCAATGAGTTTTTGCGTGATCTTTCCATGCACGCTTTCCCAGAGCCTACGTGCCCTTAGTCCTCTGGCCTGTTCTGGCACTTGGGTTACAACGGGCCCGCGTGCGTTGACGGCCGCGACTTTGTCCATGGCGGCACGGACTTGCGGGGGTGTCCATCCCGGTTTCATCTTCAGTGTGATCTCCACCACGCCGTCCGGTCGGCGTACGACACCCCGCGCGAGGACCTCGCCGATGTCGTCTGCGGCGGCGGTTACTCCCTTGCTCCCTCTGGACAGAGCCGTGACCAAGCCCTTCATCGAGGCGAAAGCGTTCTTCCCCGTCGCGGCGGCGAGCACGCGAACACCGCCTTGTCCGGCGAGTCCTCCGGCGGCTTTCCAGGCTCCTATGGCGGTTTTGAGCCCAGTGAAGGCGCCTTTCAACGCGCCGAGGCCGACACACGACAAAACAGCGCCGACGATACTCATGACCGCTTCGCCCCAGGACCGCTCCCCGGTCGCGGCGAGCGC
>JAIRVA010000045.1 GCA_031254155.1 Propionibacteriaceae bacterium | reverse complement strand
AGTTCGATTTCGGCATCCGTCAGCGGGCGCGCCAACATGAGGTCCTTGGGTTCGATCCCCAGGGTGTGCGCCGTCAGTACCCGTGCGTCGGCCTCCGGGCTCGCCACCCCGGCCGCCCGCAACCGGGCCGCCGTGAGACGGACCGCTTCGGCGGCGCCCGGGCTCACTCGCCCTCGGTCGCCTGGGCCAGGCGCTCGGCGAGATCAGCCTCCTGCAGAGCGGTGATGAGCGGTTGCAGGTCGCCGGCGAGGACCTGGTCAAGGTTATGCGCCTTGTAGCCGATGCGGTGGTCGGCGATGCGGTTCTCGGGGAAGTTGTACGTCCGGATGCGCTCCGAGCGGTCGACCGTCCGGACCTGGGACTTCCGGGCGGCGGACGCCTCCTGCGCGGCCTCTTCCTCCGCGAGGGCGGTCAGGCGGGCGCGCAGCATCCGCAGCGCCGACTCCTTGTTCTGGAGCTGGGACCGCTCGTTCTGGCACGAGACCACGATGCCCGAGGGCAGGTGGGTGATCCGGACGGCCGAGTCGGTCGTGTTGACCCCCTGGCCGCCCGGCCCCGACGAGCGGTAGACGTCGATCCGCAGGTCGGACTCGTCGATGACCACATCCGTGTCGTCCACGTCCGGCATCACGAGCACGCCCGCCGCCGAGGTGTGGATCCGGCCCTGTGACTCGGTGACCGGGACCCGCTGGACGCGGTGGACCCCGCCCTCGAATTTGAGGGCGCCGTACGGGGCCTCGTCACCGCGGCCCTTCACCGCGAAGGTGATCGTCTTGTACCCGCCCAGGTCCGTCTCCTGCGAGTCCAGTACCTCGAGGCTCCACCGGCGCGACTCGATGTACTTCGCGTACATCTGGAACAGGTCGCGGGCGAACAGGGCCGACTCCTCGCCGCCCTCCCCCGACTTGATTTCCATGATGGCGTCGCGGGAGTCGTTGGGATCGCGCGGGGCGAGCAGCCGGACGAGACGTTCGTCCACCGCGGCGAGACTGGCCACGAGTCGGTCGGCCTCTTCGGCGAAGTCGGCGTCTTCCCCCGCCAGTTCCCGGGCGGCCTCCAGGTCGGCGACCAGGTGCTCTTTCTCGGTCAGGGCCTTGACGATGGGCGCCAGTTCGGCGTACCGGCGTCCCACCTGCCGCGAGCGGGTGGTGTCGGCGTGAACTAACGGATCCGCGAGCTGGATTTCCAACTCGCGGAACTCGTCGACCAGACTTGAGGTGATGTTACTTCGCCTTGCCGTACCGGCGCTCGAAGCGCGCGACGCGGCCACCGGTGTCCAGGATCTTCTGCTTGCCCGTGTAGAACGGGTGGCACTGGGAGCAGACCTCGGCGTGGATGGCGCCGGTCTTCTTGGTGGAGCGGGTGGTGAAGCTGTTCCCGCAGGTGCACGTCACCTGGGTGACGACATAGTCAGGATGAATCCCTGATTTCATTTCTCTCCTTTGTGGTCGTGCCGGGTCGGGAGTACGTGAACCGGCATCGGGGGACAATTATGCCATGGCGGGCCGTGTGGGCCAAGCCCGCCGATCAGTTCGGGGTCGTGCGGGAGATCTGCAGCAGGAACTCGTGGTTCGAGCCCGTCTTGCGCAGCTGCTTCAGCAGCATCTCCAGGGCGGCCTGGTCTTCCATGCCCGAGAGCACCCGCCGAAGCTTCCAGATGATGGCCAACTCGTCGCGGCCCATGAGCAGCTCTTCGCGCCGGGTACCCGAGGCGTCGATGTCGATGGCCGGGAAGATCCGCTTGTCGGCGAGGTCGCGGCGGAGCCGCAATTCCATGTTGCCCGTACCCTTGAACTCCTCGAAGATCACCTCGTCCATCTTCGAGCCCGTCTCGATGAGGGCGGTGGCGAGGATCGTCAGCGAGCCGCCGTTCTCGATGTTGCGGGCCGCGCCGAAGAACTTCTTCGGCGGGTAGAGGGCGGCCGAGTCGACACCGCCGGACAGGATGCGCCCCGAAGCGGGCGCGGCGAGGTTGTACGCCCGCCCGAGCCGCGTGATGCCGTCCAGGAGGACCACGACGTCCCGGCCCATCTCCACCAGGCGCTTCGCCCGCTCGATGGCGAGTTCCGAGATGCTCGTGTGATCGTCGGCCGGGCGGTCGAACGTCGACGCGATGACTTCGCCGGTGACCGTCCGCTGGAAGTCGGTGACTTCCTCGGGCCGTTCGTCGACGAGGACGACCATCAGATGGACCTCGGGGTTGTTGTCGGTGATCGCGTTCGCGATCGTCTGCATGATCATCGTCTTGCCGGCCTTGGGCGGGGAGACGATGAGACCGCGCTGGCCCTTGCCAATCGGCGCGACCATGTCAACGATCCGACCGGTCAGGTTGTCCTTGTCGGTTTCAAGACGCAGCCGCTGCTGGGGGTAGAGGGGGGTGAGTTTGGCGAACTCCGGGCGGTCTTTCGCGGCCTCGGGGTCGCCGCCGTTGACCGTCTCCAGGGTCACGAACGGGCTGAACTTTTCTTTGCGGTCACCCTCGCGCGGCAGCTTGATCGACCCCGTGACGACATCGCCCTTCCGCAGACCGTACTTCCGGACCATGCCAAGCGGCATGTAGGCATCGTCCGGGCTCGGCAGGTAGCCGGTGGTCCGGACGAAGGCGTAGCCCTCCATGACATCGACGATGCCCCGCACCGGCGCCAACACATCGTCGGCCGAGACCTGGGGATCGTTGTCCAGCCGGTCCAGTGGCCGGCGCCGGTTCTGGCGGTCGCGGTTGCGGCGGCGGCGGTTGCGGCGCGACGACGGTGAATCGTCGTCCCCGGAATCCGGCAGACCCGCCTCCGACTTCGGTGCCACATCGACGTCCATGCCCATCGCCGCGAGGCGCGCCCCGACCTCGTCGGACACGCTCGACCCCGGCTCGTCGCCCGCACCGCGCGGCCGCCGCCGGACGTTCCGCTGGGCGCTCGTGGTCCCCGTCTCCATGAGGGCGGGCTGCGCCTCCGGCGCGGGTTCGGGGGCGGAGCGTTGGGCGGGGGCCGCCCGGTAGGATGTGTCGCCGCCGTGCGCCTCGGTGATCCGGGCCACGAGTTCAGACTTCCGCATCCCCGTGACCTTGGTGATCCCAAGACCAGAGGCCATCTTCCTTAACTCTGGCAGAAGCAATGACTCAAGCTGTGCAGTCACGGATTTCCTCTCCGTTGGTGATGCTCGCGGCCAGAATCGCCTAAATCCGCGAGGTGTAATGTGGGGGCCAGTTGCCTATCATCATGTGCGATGCAACCAGCCAAAGGGGGGTGTTACTCGGCCCTAACGGACCAAGTTTAGCACAACTGGTGGGTTTTGTCCTCAGCCAATCTGGCGGGACGAGGCCGCGACAAGCGCCGCCCTGAGCTCGTCGTACGTCCGCACCACCGGGAGCCCGGGAAACTGCTCGACCACGTTCGGCGGCGGGTTGAACAGAAAGCCCCGGTCGGCGGCCAGGAGCATCGCCGTGTCGTTGTACGAATCACCAACGGCGAAGACCGAGAAATTCAACCCCTGGAAGGCCCGGACTGCCGCCGCCTTCTGCGCCTCCAAGCGGATCTTGTAGCCGGTGACGCGGCCATCCTCGATCTCAAGGTTGTGGCAGAGCAGGGCCGGGCGGCCGAGTTGGGCCATGAGCGGGGCGGCGAAATCGTAGAACGTGTCCGACAAGATCACGACCTGGAACCGCTCGCGGACCCAGTCCAGGAACTCCCGGGCCCCGGGCAGCGGGCGAAGACCGGCGATGACGCGTTGGAGGTCGGCGATCCCCAGGTGGTGTTCGTCCAGTAGTTTGAGCCGGTACGTCATCAGTTCGTCGTAGTCGGCCACGTCCCGGGTCGTGAGCCGCAGTCCCTCGATGCCGGTTTGCTCCGCGACGTTGATCCAGATCTCGGGTACGAGAACGCCCTCCAGATCGAAGCACATGATCTCCATGCCCATGGGGCTCACCCTTCCTTCCCGGCCGTACCGCGATCATCGCGGGCGCCGGGGTCGACGTCCAGCGCCAGCAGATCGGCGAGGGTCTCCCGGCGCAGAACCAGGTGGGCGCCCCGCTCCCCCACGGCCACGACGGCCGGCTTGGTGGCGTGGTTGTAGTTGGACGCGAGCGAGCGGGCGTACGCGAGCGCGCCCGGTACCGCCACCAGGTCGCCCGGCCGGACGTCGGCCCCCAAATAGACGTCGTGGACCAGGATGTCACCCGACTCGCAGTGTTTCCCGACCACGCGGGCGAGCGCGGGCGTACTGGTGGACGAACGGTTGGCCAGAACGGCGGTGTACTCGGCATGGTACAGCGCCGTCCGGGGGTTGTCGCTCATCCCGCCGTCAACCGCGACGTAGGTGCGCGTCGTACCATCGTCAAGCTCGATGGGTTTCACCACGCCGACCGTGTACAAGGCGAGGCTCCCCGGCCCGCAGATCGCCCGGCCCGGCTCGATCGCGAGCGTGAGCGGGCCGAGGCCGGCGGCCAGCCGGTTGGCTTCGATCACCGGCGCGAGGCCCGCGGCCTGCCGGTCGGCGCCCAGCGGGTCGTCGGCGGCGGTGTACGCGATGCCGAACCCGCCCCCGAGGTTGAGCGTGGTGAGCTCGACCCCCGTCGCGTCCCGGAACGCGGCCAGGAGGTCGATGGCCCGCTTCGCGGCGAGGGCGTACGCCTGGGTGTCGAAGACCTGCGACCCGATGTGCAGATGGATGCCCGTGAGATTCATATGGGGCTCGCCGTGGCACCGCAACAGCGCTTCAAGGGCCCGGCCGGAGTGGATCGAGAAACCGAACTTCTGGTCCTCGACCGCCGTGGCGATGTACTCGTGGGTGTTGGCCTCGACGCCGGGGGTCACCCGGACGAGGACGTTGACGGTCTGATGCCGCGCTGCTGCGAGGGCCTCGATCCGGTCGATCTCCTCCCCGCAGTCCACGACGATCTGGCCGACCGGCGCCTCGATCGCCGCCGCCAGCTCGGTGAGCGATTTGTTGTTGCCGTGCAGGGTGATCCGCGCCGGCGGGAACCCGGCGGCGAGCGCCACCGCCAATTCGTTACCCGAGCAGACATCGAGACCGAGACCGGCCTCGTCGACCCACCGGGCCACGTGGCGGCTGAGGAACGCCTTGCCGGCGTAGGCGACGTGCCAGCCCGCGAAAGCGGTGGCGAACCCGCGGGCCCGGGCCCGGAAATCATCTTCGTCGATGAGGTACAACGGGCTGCCGAACTGAGTCACGAGCTCTGTCGCCGTGTGCCCGGCGATCACCAGTTCCCCGGCGCCGTCGCGGTGGACGCTGGCAGGCCAGATGGCGGGGTCGAGGGCGTTGACGTCGGCGGGCGGCGTGAGCCAGGCGGGAGCGGATGAGTCCATAGCGAGTATCGTACTGCTGGTCAACGGTTCCTGCCGACCACCAGGACAAGGCCGGAACGTCTGCTAAGATAAGTCCTTAGGGAAGCACTGATTTACGCTGTGTCGTCAGCCGGGCGCCAGGCGGGATGAGATACATCTACTACATGTTGTACATGGACTCAACGTCCATCGCAACATGTAGTAGGTGTAGATCGCCTGTCCGGGCGTTCGG
>JAIRVA010000365.1 GCA_031254155.1 Propionibacteriaceae bacterium | reverse complement strand
ATGTAGTAGGCGCAGATCGCCCGTCTTGGCGTTCGGATGGCGGCACATGGTAGATCAGTGGTTCCCTAACCAACAATCCCGGTGGTTCGGGCAGTTTACGCTGACAGCCATGACTGCTGGCAGACCAACCCTTTGGTACGGGTGGCCTCCCGGTTTCCGGGCGCTAACCCGTACCAAACCCGGCGGGGAGGTCACCCCGGGAGGACTAGGGGGACCTGGATGCGGGTGAACTTGCCGCGGGCGACGAACATCCCGCGTCCGGGCGGGTACTCGCCGCGGCCCGGCCGGGGCAGGGAGACCTTGAGGATGGCGTCGCCGTCCATGGCGTCGGGTCGCAGGAGCAGGCCGCGCCGCGCGGCCTTGACCTCCGCGAGCAGCGGCCAGGTCGAGAGCCAGGCGGAGGTCTCGGCCTCGGCCACGAGGAAGTGGGACGAGTTCCGGACCGTCTTGACAAGGTCCACCAGGGCCTTGTCGGCGCTCGACTGGAGGAACTCGTTGTGGGACTCGATGGCGATGACCAGGCCCGTCTCGCCCTCCCGCTTGGCGAGGGCGAGCAGCTCAGTGGCGAGGGCTTGGACGCGGTCGGTACCCACGGCCATCCCCGCCCAGTCCACCGCGTCGACGAGTGTCGATTTCCCCGCTGACAAGAGATAACACCGCGAGGCCGGTCGCGCTCGTACCATCGACATCACGATCGCGGCCAGCGCGTTCGTCCGCCCGGAGGCCGCCGGACCGCTCACGAGCATGACGCCCAAGGGGTTGAAGCCGTACGGCGCGAGGCCGATCGAGTCGAGGCCGAGAACGGGCAGGCCGCCGACGGCGTCGGGGAGGTCGGCGCCCGGGTACGACGGGGGCAGGATCCTCACCCCGGGGATCCGGGCGATGCCGTGGCGGGCCATGGCCTGCCCGAGTTCGGCGGTGATCTTGGCCTGCTGCGCGACGTCCGCCGTACCGCCCAGAACCGCGATCTGCACCTCAAGGCGGTCGATGACGCCGCGCCCGGCGGGCGAGGTTGCCGTGACGATGTCGCGCGGGGCCGAGAACGACAGGTACCCGTCGTCGCCCATCCGCAGCAGCAGGTTGCGGGGGACGAGCGAGCGGACGTACGTCGGGACGGCGGTCGCCCGGTCGGCGGTGAAGACGACGTGGAGGCCCAGCCCGCGGCCCTCGCCCAGGATGTCGCGGAACACCTCGTACCACTCCGCCCGGCCCGCGCCGGACTCGAACTCGTCGCGGAAGGCGCCGAACCCGTCGATGAGGAGGAGCAGGCGGGGGAACCCCGGGTCGGGCCGCAGGCGTCGGTAGTCGGTCACGCTGGCGGCCGCGAGGTCCGCGAAGGCATCGCCGCGGGCGGCCAGTTCGGCGCCGAGGGTCCGCAGGACGGCGACCACCTTCTCCGTTTCCTCGCCCTTGACCACGGCGACGTGCGGGAGGCCCTCCAGCATCCGCAGACCCCCGGCGGCGAAGTCGAGCGCGTAGACGTAGACCGGCCCGCCCTGCGCCGTGAGCCCCGCGGAGGCGGCGAGGGTCCGGAGGGCGACCGACTTGCCGGAGCCGGACGTACCGTAGATGCCAAGGTGCCCGTCGGTGTCCGGGTGGAAGTACACCGGGCGTTGGGCCTGCTCAGAGGGCAGATCGGTGAGCCCGAGCAGCAGGGCGGTGTCGGTTTGCTGGGCCCCGGCGAGCCGGCCCTGGGCCGCCGGGTCGGGGGCATAGTACGGGAGGGGGCAGACGGCGGGGAGCTCATCCAGCCACGGCCGGCGCGGCGCCGGCAGACGGGCCCTGGTGAACGCGGCGATGGCACAGGCGACGAAACGTTGCTGGTCGTTAGGGCCGAGGTCCCGGTCGGCCCGGACCGCCTGGGTGAGGCTCTCGGGTTCCTCCCACCGTTCGAGACCGCCGAAGGCGAGCCGGTAGACGTCCACACGGGCGGGGTCAGGTTCGTCGGTCGTCCAGCCGCCGGCGTACCCCGACTGGAACGTCGTGAGCCGGCCCGGCCCGGTCTTGACCACGCCGCGCCCCGGGATGCCGGGGTCGAAGTGGGCGGCGTCCTTGACCTCGACCACATCCTTGCTGTCCGACTCGTCGGCCATGCGGAGCGCGACCCGGAGGTTGGTGTTGGCCCGCAGGTTGTCGCGGATGACCCCGGCCGGGCGCTGGGTCGCCATGACCAGGTGGATGCCGAGCGAACGGCCGCGCTGGGCCACGTCGACGACTCCGTCGACGAATTCGGGGACGTCGCCGACGAGCGCCGCGAACTCGTCGATCACGATGACCAGGGCGGGTGGGCACTCGGGGTCGCCGCGCCGCTCGAGTTCGAGGATGTCCTTGGCCTTCTTGCGCTGGAAGAGGTGCTCGCGGAAGTGCAGCTCGGCCCTGAGCGAGGTGAGCGCGCGGACCACGAGGTGGGGGCTGAGATCGGTGACGAGTCCGACGCAGTGCGGCAGCCGTACGCAATCGGCGAAGGCCGCACCGCCCTTGTAGTCAACGAACAAGAAGGTGACGCGGTCGGGACTGTACTCAGCGGCCATGGCCAGGACCCACGCCTGCAGGAACTCGGACTTGCCCGAGCCCGTCGTACCGCCCACGAGGGCGTGCGGGCCCTGCGTCCGCAGGTCCAGGGTCATCGGGTCGACGCCGGACGAGCCGACGAGCGCCCGCAACGTCCCGACGCGCTTCTTGGCGCGCGCCGGGCCCCGGCGGTCGATGAGGGACTGGTTCTGCGCCCAGCGGTCGATGATCGCCTCGGGCCGGGCGAAGATCTCGGCGCCGAGCAGGCCGGGCAGGGGGACGGACCGCGGGATGTCGCCGGCGTCCTCGACCAGGTTGCCCGCGTCGAAGACGGGTGCCAGGCGCCGGGCGTACGCCATCGCGCGACCGGGCTCCACGAGGTCGAGCTCGGCGTCGGTGATCGTGAGGCCCAGCCGGACCATGCCGACGGTGGTGGCATCGGGCGCCATCGCGACGAAAGTACGGCAGGTCGCGGGCAGGCGGGTCACGTCGTCGGCGATCCAGACCAGGAACACCCCCGCGTCGGCACCCTGCTCCGCGAGCTGGACGAGACGGGCCTGGTCGATGTCGAGGCCCGCGCTGACCAGGACAACCACGACGGGGAGGGGGACGGTGGTGGCTTCGGCCGTCTTCGTGCCGACCTCCGCGCCCCGCTCCATCGCGGCCCCCTCGGTCTTCATGGCACCCCGCTGGACGGTCCGGGTCCGGGCCCCGAGCCGCGTGGTGACGATGCCCTCGAGCTGCGCGATCAGGCGGGTGGCGGTCGTCGCGGAGTCGGAGAGGTGGTGGCCCACGATGGGGCTCGTCGGCGCGGAGGTGTGGGGGAGCCACAACAGCCAGTCGAGGCGGCGGGCCCAGTCGGGGGTGACGAAGCCCGCGATGACCAGTTCGGCGGGGGAGTGCAGACCGGTTAGCTGGATGATCACCGAGTCGACCGCGGCCCCGACGAGGGTCGGCGGGCCGGCGAAACCGAGCGCCCCGGCGTCGACGAGGTTCTCCACGATGGGTACGTCGGTGATGGTCTCGTGGGCGGTCACCACCGCGTCGAGCCGCTCCTGGAAGTCGGGCAGCAACGCGCCGCGCCCCTTCGTACAGTCGACGGTGTCGCGGGAGGGCATCGTACCCGTACCCAGCCGGACATTCAGGAAACTCCAGTGCTCGGCGCGGCGGGTCCACAGCAGCGGGCCGCGGGCCATGGCGGCGTCGTACACCTCGGGCGTCGACGGCGCCTCGGCGAGGCGGACCGCCCGCTCCAGCGGTACCTGCCCGGCGAGCGCACTCGTCAGCGCGGCGAGGCGCTCTTCGAAGCGGGCAATGTCTTTTTTTCGGCGGCGCTTGCGCTGGGACTTCTGGGTCACAAAGTTGCCGACGAGCATGACCGGGGTGAGGAAGACGAACATCAAGGAGGTGAGCCGCCCGGTCATGACGTACATCCCCGTACCCATCAAGACCGGGGTGAGCAGGGCGAGGAAGGGGAACGGCTGGGCCTCGGTCTCCGCGGGCGGTTCCGGGGCCTCGAAGGTTTCGCCGGCGTACCGCGCCTCGACCCGGGGCGACCGGGTGAAGGGGACGGGGCCGGGCTGCTGGTGGATCGCTGCCCGCTGGGGCGCTGGGGTGAGGGTGACCCACGTGTCGCCGACGAGCAGCCGGGTGGGGGCGACGATCTTGAGCCGTTGGATGTGGGTGTCGTCGACGAGGGTACCGTTGGCCGAACCCGCGTCGATGACCTCGACCGCCGCCTCGGAGGCCTCGATCCGCAGGTGATGTTTGGAGACGAGCGGGTCCGTGAGGCAGATGTCGCAGTCGGGGGCCCGCCCGAGGTCGTACGTACCGTCCGTCAGCGCGTGCTCCGCTGGTGCCCCGGCGGGCGGTTCGACGCGCAGGACCGCGCGGACGGGCTGAGTGGCGGGGACGGCGTAACGGGCGGGCGTCCGGTCGACGACCGTGATGTCGGCCCCCGAACCGATCCACGCCTCCCCGAGCAGCGACTGCGGGCTCAAATGGACGGGCTGGTCCTGGCCGGGCAGCGACGCCGTGAGGGTGGGGTCGGCGGCCGGGCCGGTCTGCCGGCGGTCGACCCGCTGGATCGTCTGCGCCACCTCCCCGATCGTCGTGCTCGCGTCCGCCTCGATGAGGATTTCGTCGCTCCCGCCGCTTCGGCGGAGCAGCGTGACTTTCAGCTTCATGTCCCTCCTGGACGACTATTTCCAAGCCATGTGCGGCCATCTCGCGCCCAGGGTGCGTCCTGGCGGCGTTCCGGTTCGGTCGACAGGCATCCAGCCTGCCTCCCTCACCGGCCTGGCCAGGATCACACCCTGAGCGTGATCTGACCACGCAGCCCTTGGAATCACTCGTCTGGGTACGACATTGGCCCTAGTCTAGGCGCGGTGCCTGGCCGGGCGGTATGGGGAGTTCTCCCCATACCGGAAGGGCGTACCCCCCCGCTACGCTTCCCCTGACAACCGGGAAAGGAGACCGCCATGAGTGAACCGGTGTTCGCAGCGTCGGAAAGTGACTTGCTCTCCCTCGCTAAGGGTCTGGATGGGGTGCAGGTTGCACTGCAATCCTCGGTGAGGACGGCTGAGTGGGCGGGCATCGCGGCTGGTCACGCAGGCGTGGAGACGGCGCTGACAGAAGCAGCGGGAAAGTGGGAGATTGCCCGATGGGATCTCATCACCGCTGTGTTGGCAATGAAGGCGTGGGTGCTAACGGTTATCGAGGAGACCAGCAATGTGGACGCCGCCCTGGGGGCCGCCGCCGGAGCAGAGAGCGGGAGGTGAACCATGGATGACACCCAGTATGAGGAACTGACGGGTAACCCGTTTGCGTTGGACGAAATGACCCAAGAGTACGCCACGCTTGCAGAGGACATCAGGGCGTCAAGAACGGCGTTACTCGCTTTCACGGAGAACACGTCGTTCAAAGGAGAGGCGGCAGACAGTGTCAGAATGGCGGCAGCGAGCTATGACGCAGCCTTCGGCGCGGTGGCCGCGGTGCAGGACGGGATTGCCAGTGCTCTCACGGCATACCGATACTCACTGGAGTTGGCGCAAAGCGTCGCCGACCCTGCCGCCCGGCAGATCGACAGCGAGCAGACCAGGCTGGTGGGGCTCGCGGCATCCGAGGAGGAGGCACTTTCCACAGCCAACAATGCTTTTGTGGAGTGGTCCGAGGCGCAACGCCGACAGCCGTGGGATGAGGCTGATGTGTCTTATCGGGCTCGGCAATGGGCCACGAGTAACCAGGCATATCTGAACGCTTGCGCGGCGACGGAGTCATGCACTGCGGAAATTGCCCGACAGAAACGCATCTGGGAGGACGGGGATGGTAAGGGCGCGGGCAAGGCGTTGAAGGACGCGGCGGCTGCCGTCGCTTGCGACGCACTGGGTAGTGTTTTCGCGGGCGCCAACATTGTTGGGGCTGATGGGCTGACAGCGATGGGCGGCTGGACTATGAACATCCAAGACATCATTACTGCCGCCAAGTCGGGCGAGCTAACCGACGAACAGTGGGCCGCGCTCATTGCCGCAGCAAGCTCGGGATACGGGGAATGGCTCGCCGCAACACTGTTCAACAATCTGTCGCCGGAAGAGGTGGCTCGTTTGGCGCAGGGCTTGTCTGACCTTGATACCGGGACGAGTTCGGCCGCGTGGGGCGAGTATGTAGGTGCTGGCGGGCCGTTGTCGTACGTCGACTGGCTAGCCCAAAAGCAGCAGGAGTATAGTGATCGGATCGATGCGTTGGGCGTGCTGTTGGGTGGTGCGTCTCGCTCGGAGCGCCACCCATTGATCGGTTCGTGGGCCGAGACTGCTGCCGTCACGTTGACCACCAGTCCCTACGCGCCCGCGTTGAGTTTGGTCCTGTCGCACGGCCAGTACGGCACCACGTTCGCCACCACCGTTGGCGCGGGGGTCCTTGATGCCTACATTGATGATCCCACGCTGGAGGACTGGTCCACCAAGTGTGGCGTCCTCGATGTCGACGGCAATCCGTGGCACACCGACCCTCTGGTTGGGGTGATGAACATGCTTGCCACGAACCTGGATGCGGCGCAAGCCGTGTTCGGCAGTGGTGGGGTGGTGCCAGTGACGATTGACGGTCAGACGGTGAGCGTGAACGCCCGGTTGAACGAAGCCCTCACGGGTCATGACTGGGCGATGTCGGACAACGGCGACGCCTTGGGGAAGGCGCTTGGGGTCGCGACTACGGAGCACCGGGTGCCCCTGCCAGAACCGAAGACTGATCCTCAGTCGTGGGTATCCGCTTCGATTACAAGCCAGTTGGTGACGATTGTCGGTGAACGGACGAGAGCATCAGACGACTGGGAAATGCCAGAGGGGATGAGGGACGACTTTGCGCGGATTGGGTCCGTGTACATGCCGGACGTGTTCGATGCCGTCGCCAACAGGGGTGAGGCAAAGGATCTGTTGTCCGGCTGGGTGTCGGTCACGAGTAGTCAGTTCCCGGGTTTTCCGCCGGGGGCAAAGTTCACGGTGGATGACATAACAGCGATCTTGGCGACCCTAGGCGAGAATATGGACGACGTGGCTGTTCTTAGTGCGGGCTGGGCTGCGACGAGTAACGCCCTTCTGGCGAACTGCCTCCAGGTGGCCTACGCGACACCTGATGGGCGGGCTGCCGCTTTGAACAGTGGTGCTGAGGGAGTGTTGAAGAACCACGTCAACTTGGCCGCGCAGGTGTTGGACACAATCCTCGCTGGCGCGGTCGCAGGGGGTGAGAACGAGAAAGCCAAGGCGGCTCAGAAAGCGGTGCTGGAGAAGCAGATTTTGGACTTCGCTTTGTCAATACCCGTTCCTGGGCTGGGCAAGGCAGCCGGGATCAGTACTTTGATTGACTGGTTGGTCAGCCAGGCCAAGACTCAGTCTGTCACGTGGGCAAAGCAGGAGATTGACCAGGCCACCAAGGTGTCCTCCGGTGGAGATATCGGTGCCTACTCGGCAGCTATGCACACGTCCGCGGTCGATCAGGTGGTGGCGGCGATGTATGCGGCTGGCTTCTGGGATGAGGAGACGATGGCAGCGCTGGCGAAAATCGACCCAACGGGAGTGCAGGCCGGTCCGCCCTCGAGCGCGTTCAAGTCTGACGGCACGTTTGACACGGCGAGCGACGCATACACAACGTGGCTCATTGACAACATGGGCCTGACATCTGATATTCAGGAGATCTTTGGACAGTAGGGGATGCCTGGAGGGACGGCAGTGGTGCCAGGTGAAGGGCGCCGCCGTTGTGCTGTCATAACGTGTGACTGCGTGTTCGAGTGGCGGCATATGTACAGTTGGCGGGCTCAAAAATGTACATTTCCCGTCAGTCGAGCGCCCGATTTTGCACTATGACATTTTACACATGAGTCGTTTGCAGTGGCCGGTTGTCTTGGTCAGGTTGGGCGGGGCGGGGCGGCGATGGGGAGTCCTCCCCATTGCGTGGCCTGGAATGCGATGACAGGCTGAAAGTGTCAAACGGCCAGAGGGGCCGTGATAAAGAAAGGACAAAATCATGGCCGCCGAATCTAACTTCAACATGGGTTATGAAGGAATCAACTCACAGGCAATCATCATGCGATCGCACGAGGCTGAGTTCCAGAACATGTTGCACCAACTCGCGGGCCAAGTGGCGAACTTGACGGCTACGGAGTTCCGGACTGATGTCGCGTCGGTCGCGTTCAATGGCGCGTACGAGCAGTTCACGGCCGGGGCGTCGAAAGCCCTGTCCGCGCTGCAGGACATGGCAAGGTACCTCGACAGCGCGGCAACCACGGTCCAGGTGATGGATCGGGAGCTGTCGGTGAGCTTCTCGGCGATGTGACGCCCGGAAGCTGAGTCTGCGGGGAACCACTCGTCACCCGGGTGGTTCCCCACCCGTTTTGGACCAAGGAGGGATGATGGCGGAGTTGAGGGTGGCGGCGGCGTCGCAGGAAGGCCTCGTCCGTACTCGTAACGAGGACGCCTACGTCGTCGGACGGCACCTCTGGGCCGTGGCGGACGGCCTGGGCGGGCAGGCGGCGGGCGCGGTGGCGAGCCGGATCGCCGCGCGCTGCCTCACGGCGTACGACAACCTGGACGAGGTTGACCAACTCGGGATCGCCGCGCTCATGGGACGGGTGAACGAGGACATCCTGGAGTACGGCGCGAAGCATCCGCGCTCGGCGGGACTCGGGACGACGGTCGCCGGCGTGGCCCAACTGCAGCTCGCAGGGCGCGACCATTGGCTGGTTTTCAACGTCGGCGATTCGCGGGTGTACCGGCTCGCCGATGGGTGCCTCACCCAGGAGACCGTCGACCACTCCGAGGTCCAGCGGCTTGTCGACGAGGGTTCGATCACCCCGGAAGAGGCCCGTACCCACCCTGATCGCAACGTCTTGACCCGCTGCCTCGGGACCGCGCAGGTGCCCTCGGTCGAGATGCGGGTCGTTCCGGCCGGGCCGGGGGACCGCCTGCTCGTCTGTACGGACGGTCTCACGGCCGAACTGGACGATGGTACAATTGCCTCAGTTCTTTCAATGGCGTCTGGACCTGATGAGGCGGTGGGACAACTCGTCGCAGGGGCGCTCAGCAACGGGGGCCATGACAATGTGACTGTGATCGTTGTCGAGGTTAGTGGCGGAGCCACACGGGGGTCAATATGAGCGAACAATGGTGCCTGGGTTTCGAGTACGTACCGGGAGAGGGTGTCTGTGTGGCCGCGTGGCCGTGGTGCCTCGTGACCAGTCTGCCGCCGGATGACGCCCGGCTCGCCGGCCTCGCCGAGCGTTTTGCCCAGTCACCGACCCTCGCGACCGTTATCGACCTCGTCGGGACGGTGTGTCCGTCGTTCGCCGCACTGGTGGTCGACGACGCGTCGGACCCGGGTGCGCCGACGGTGAAGATCGTCCTCCACGGTGACGTCCGGGCGGTTGTCGACGGCGAGGCGGCGAGCGGTACGAAGCTGATCACCATGGCCACGTTGCCCCCGGACGCTGATGTGGAGTTGTGGGGCGGCCCCGGCGAG
>JAIRVA010000298.1 GCA_031254155.1 Propionibacteriaceae bacterium | reverse complement strand
GGTCGCCGCCACGCTGGCGTCACGGGTTGTCGGCTCGAACCGGTTCCGCGTGCCGCTCATGGTGGGCAGCGCCGGGTTAGCGGTCGTCATGTACCTCGGCCTGGGCCTCGTCGTCGTCGGCGCGGCAAACCTCGTCTGGTGGCTGGTGACCCGGCGGACCGCGGCGCCCGCGGGCGCGCGCGCCGCCCCCGCACCCTCCCGGAACTCCCGCCGGCTGCCGGTCCTCCGGAGCCTCACCGTCCTCGTGCTGGCCCTGGCGGTCATAGTGACCGGGTACGGGTTTGTCCGTGCCCAGGAGGTGACCGTCACCCGGACCACCCTCGCCTTCGACACCCTGCCCGCAAACTTCGACGGGTTCACGATCGCCCTGCTGACCGATCTGCACGTCGGTGCCACGACGCGTGGCTCCTTCCTGCCGGGGCTCGTCGACGAAGTCAACGCCGCCGCGCCGGATCTCGTGGTGATCGCCGGCGATCTCGTCGACGGGTCGGTGGCGGACGTCGGGGCCCCGATCGCGGGACTCACCAGGCTCGCCGCCCCCTTCGGTGTGGTCGTCACAACCGGTAACCACGATCTCTTGACCGATCCCACCTGGATCGGCTACCTGCGCTCCCTCGGTCTCACCGTTCTCACCAACGACGGCCTCCGGCTCCGGCGCGGGACGCAAAGTCTGACCATCCTCGGCATCAACGACCGTGACGGCAGCGGTACGGCCGCCCCCGACCTCAGACTCGCCTTCAAGCGGGTGGGGTCGCCCGCGGGCTGCGGCGACGCGTTTTGTATCGTGGCCGCCCACCAGCCCGCGCAGGCGTTGGACGACGACGGCCTGGCGGGCCGCCTCGGGGTGGCGCTCCAGCTCTCCGGCCACACCCACGGCGGACAGCTCTGGCCGTACGGCTACGCGACCCGCCTTGAGCAACCTATGCTGTCGGGGGTCGCCATTCTCGGCGGTGTCACGGTGGTCACCTCGCGGGGCGCCGGCACGTGGGGCCCGCCCGTGCGAGTGGGGTCCGACCCGGAGGTACCGCTCCTCACCCTCCGCCGCGCCTGAGGGTCAGTCAAAGGCCGCCCGTACCGCCGCCGCCGGGACATCCTCGAGCCGGGGGTACCGCCAGCGGGGCGTGAAGTCCTTGTCGACGAGCTGCGCCCGTACACCCTCGACGTAGTCAGCCGGCTCGCCGAGGAAGAAGGCGCCCATCCGCAAATCTTGGTCGAAGACCGCGGCCTGGCTGAGGTGCCGGGCGCGCCGGAGGGCCTCCAGGCTGACTGCCACCGACAAGGGCGAACGCAGACGAATCGTGGCGGCCGCGTGCCGGGCGGCGGGGTCACTGCTCGCTTCCAGCCGGTCCATGATGGCCAGAATATCGTCGCCCGCGAACGCCTCCGCCAGTCCGCCCGGGCCCGGGAGGCCGGTCTGACCGGGCTCATCCGCCGTCTCCACGATGTTGACCAGACCGAGCCGGCCCGCCTCCGCACCGGTGACCGTGAGCCCGGTGAGGGCCATGTACGTGCCCGCTTCACCGGGCAGGCGCGCGAGGTGGTACATCATCCCGACGTCCGGCCACAGGCCGATCGTCACCTCGGGCATCGCGAGCGTCGTCCCCAGGGCCGCCACCCGGTGGGACCCGTGGATCGACACGCCCATGCCACCGCCCATGACGATGCCGTGCAACCGCGCGGTGTAGGGCTTCGGGTACGTCGCCACGAGGGCGTCGAGACGGTACTCCCGGGCGAGGAAGTCGACCGGGTCACCCCTCTCCTCGATGATCACCTGCCGCAACTCCCGGACATCTGCTCCCGCGCAAAAACCCCGGCCCGCGCCGGCGATCACCACCTCACGGACCGCCGGATCCTCCGCCCAGTCGACGAGGGTGGCGTAAAGCTGGTCGATCATCGCCGAACTGAGCGCGTTGATCGCCGCCGGCCGGTTGAGCAGCAGGTGACCGGCCCCGTTCTCCACCCGGGCTTCAACAAGACTCATTCTGCCTCCTCTGCGGCCCGCGACCGCGGCCAGAACCGGTGGTACACCATGATGTGCGCCAGCCACGCCAACACACAGACTACGGCGGCGATGGTGGCGAACACCCCGTTGCGGTCGCCGAGGTTGACGGCCGCGTAGCACAGCAGGAGAATCACCACCCACGCCGCCGCCTGCGGCACACCCCGCCGGGGCTTCGCGAACGGCAGGAGCAGACCCCCCCACAGGAGGTACCACGAGTGCAGGGCCTGGGCGCCCAGCGCCACGGCCAGCCACGACCACGCCAGCGCCTTGAGCGGCTGGCGGCGCCCGTACCGTACCGTCACGTACACCACAACCAGCACCGCGGCGGCCATCGTGATGCGCGCCACCAGGGTGAGCCAGAAGGTACCGCCCGGCGAGAAAATCGTCTGGAGCAGGACGCCGATGAGGAAGGCCGGACTGACCGAGGCCACCGTGCCGGGGACGCCCAGCGCACCGATCCAGCCGAACCCGAGGCCGGTGGCGAAAGTCAGGCCCACGAACACGGCCACGGCGATCGCGACACTGGCACCGGCCCGTCCGGCGGCCCGTGCCCAGTCACGCGGCCGCGTGCCGGTGTCGGCCGCCGCCAGGAACGGCAGAAAGACCGCGGCGAGCGCGGCCGGCTGCTTGATGCCCGCCGCAACGCCGATGATCATCGCCGCCCACGGCCACCAGCGCGGCCGCAACGCCAGCCAGAGCGCCACCACGACGAGACCCATCATCCAGGCGTCGTTGTGCCCGCCGCCGACGTAATCGATCACAAGCAGCGGGTTGAGGCAGGCGAACCAGACGACGTGGCGGCGCGCGACGCCCAGCCGGTCCGCGATGCGGGGCAGCAGAACGAGGACGGCGACCACGCCCAGGATGGCCGGGATCCGCATGAGGAGCGCCGCGAGCCACGGGCGCCCGCCGGAGAGGTCCACGACGAGGTGGGAGATCTGGAGCGCGAGCGGCCCGTAGGGGGCCGGGGTGAACCGCCACACCCACGGCGCGTAGTCGGCGAAAGGTCCCGGGACCAGCGCGGGTCCGCCATCGTACGGGTTCTGCCCGTTGTGGATCATCCACCCCTGCGCACCGTACGAGTACATGTCGTGGCTGAAAAGCGGCGGCGCGACGAGAAACGGGAGCGACCACAGGCCGACGACGGCGAACGGGTTGAGGTGGCCGTACTCCCGGTGGCGTAGCCGGAACCACGAGTCGACCAGCAGAAACACTCCCGAAACCGTCAGGATGGTACCGCCGATCCGGCCCAGCTGGCCCGCCAGGCCGATCATGCGCAGCACCGGCCACATCGGCGAAGCCTGGGGCAAGTAGGCCGGCGTCAGCGAGCCGACGGCGATGATGAGCGTGCCCAGCAGCCCGACCCGGACGGGGAACTGTGCCCACGCGACACCGAACTCACGCTTCAGGGATGAGATGGACGAGGTTGGCGCGGTTGTCATCGTCTCCACACTAGCGCCTCCGAACCCCGTTCCGCCGCACATTCGGGTAAAATCCGGGTGGTAAACTTGGGGAACCACTGATCTACCATGTGCCGCCATCCGAACGCCCGGACGGGCGATCTCCGCCTCCCACATGGTGCGGTGGACATCCAGTCCACGTACACCATGTGGGAGACGGATCTCCTCCCGCCGAACGCCCGGCTGACGACACAGCATAGATCAGCACTTCCTTAGCGAGCTCATTCTGAAAGGTGCTATGAATTTGCCCAGCCTCCCGCGTCCGCGCTACTGGGTGAGGGCTGTTTGGGCCTCACTCAAACTACCGACCCACCGCCACGCTCTCGGCTGGTGGTTGGCGACGCGGGTCGGTCTGTTCACCTTCTGGACGGTGGTCGGCTTCAGCACCCAGGGCGATGTGGTGTACTACTACGAGTCGATTGCGAAACTCTTCCACGGGACGCCGGCCGCCCAGGTCTTGGTCGAGTACCCCACTCCGCTCATCTGGCTCCTGACGATCCCCTACATGCTCGGCTTCGGCACCCAGGCAGGGTACGTCGTCGTGTTCATGGCCGCCATCGCGGCCGGCGACGCACTCATGGGGTACGTCCTCTGGCGCAGCGCGCGTCAGTACGGGACCAACCCGCGGCCCGCCGCCGCCTTCTGGATCTGGTTCGTCGTCGCGATGGGCTCCATCCTCTACACCCGGCTCGACTTCCTGACCGCCGCTCTGAGCGCGGCCGCGCTCATCGCCGTCGTCCGGACCCACCGCTTCACCTCGGGGGCGATGATCGGCGTCGGCGCGGCGATCAAGCTGTGGCCGGCCCTCCTGTGGCCGACGACGCTGGTCGACAAGCGCGCGGCCCGTCAGGCGACACTCGGGTTCCTCACCGTCGGGGGTGGCTTGGCGCTCGCCTCGCTGCTCTACGCCGGGTGGGACCGTCTCGTCTCACCCCTCACCTGGCAGTCCGACCGCGGCCTCCAGATCGAGTCGGTCTGCGCGCTGCCCGTCATGATCGCGCGTGCGATCGTCCCCAGTCTCTGGGAGGTCCGGCACTCGAAGTACAACGCCTTCGAGATCGCGGGACCGGGCACTGTCCTGCTCACCCACGTCGCGACCGGCCTGACCGTGGCCGGCGGTGTCGTCGTGGTCGTCCTCTTCATCGGCTGGTTGCGGCGCCCCAACCGGACGCCCATCGAGGGCGGTACCCTGATGATCGTCGCCACCCTCATCATGATCATCACCAACAAGACGTTCTCGCCGCAGTACATGATCTGGCTCGCCGGCCCGGTCGCGGCGCTGCTCACCATCTCCGCCCGGCACCCCGAGTTGCTGGACAACTCTGGCCACCTCTTCTCCTGGTTCCGCGGCCCCGAACACTTGACCGAGGACAAGCGTCTCCTGGGCCCGCTCACGCTCGCCCGCCACATCGCCATCTGGATCGTGGCCCTGACGATCCTCACCCAGGTGATCTACCCCACGCTCTACGACTTGTTGATCAACGAGCGCTGGGCCACACCGTTCGCCGTTCTCCTGCTCGCCGTCCGCAACGTCGGGCTGGTCTACTTCACCGTCCGGCTGACCAGCCTCGCCTTCCGGTCCATCGCTTTCCGCCCGGCTCAGGCCGCCCGCGCCTGACGGGTGACCAGCTTCGCCTTCGGCACGAGGGTGACGGGGATCCGCTTCCAGATGGCGTCGGCGTCGACGACGACTTGCGCGATCTCGGCCCGGCTCGGGACCTCGAACATGACGTCCAGCAGGGTTTCCTCCACGATTGCGCGGAGCCCTCGGGCACCCGTCCCCCGCTCCAACGCCAGATCGGCGATGGCGTCCACGGCGTCATCCGTGAACTCCAGATCGACGTTGTCCAGGCTGAACAGCTTGCGGAATTGCTTGAGCAACGCGTTCCGGGGCTCGACGAGGATCCGCGTCAAGGCGAGGCGGTCCAGCCCCTCCACCGCCGCCAGCATCGGCAGCCGGCCGATGAACTCGGGGATGAGCCCGTACTTGTGCAGGTCCTCGGGCCGGACGTTCTGGAACAATTCATCCTTGCTGGCGGCCTCGCTCACCGGCACCGTCGTGAACCCGAGGGGGTGCTTGCCGAGCCGCGTGGCCACGATATCTTCGAGCCCCGAGAAAGCCCCGCCCACAATAAACAAGATGTTGTTTGTGTTGACCTGGATGTACTCCTGGTGCGGGTGCTTCCGCCCGCCCTGGGGGGGCACCGACGCCACCGTCCCCTCCAGGATTTTGAGCAGGGCCTGCTGGACGCCCTCCCCGGACACGTCCCGGGTGAGCGACGGGTTCTCGGCCTTCCGGGCCACTTTGTCGATCTCGTCGATGTAGATGATCCCGGTCTCGGCCTTCTTGACATCGTAGTCGGCGGCCTGGAGCAGCTTCAGCAGGATGTTTTCGACATCCTCCCCCACGTACCCCGCCTCGGTGAGCGCGGTCGCGTCGGCCATCGCGAACGGGACGTTGAGCATGCGCGCCAGGGTCTGGGCGAGGTACGTCTTCCCGCAGCCGGTCGGACCCATCAACAAGATGTTCGACTTGGCGAGCTCGACGGCCTCCTCACCGGGGGCCACCTTCGGCTCGAGGTGCACCCGCTTGTAGTGGTTGTACACGGCGACCGCCAGCGCCTTTTTGGCGAAGTCCTGCCCGATCACGTACTCGTCGAGGAAAGCCCGGATCTGTTCCGGCTTCGGCAGAGTGTCTTCGGGGAGGGCGGTTTCACCGAGGCTCAGTTCCTCGTCGATGATTTCGTTGCAGAGGTCGATGCACTCGTCGCAGATGTACACCCCCGGTCCGGCAATCAGCTTCCGGACCTGTTTCTGGCTCTTGCCGCAGAACGAGCACTTGAGCAGCTCGCTAGACTCGCCGAGCCGGGGCACGCTAGATCCCGCCCAGGATGTCGTCGATGATCCCGTACTCCTTGGCCTCGTCGGCCGTCAGGTACTTGTCGCGCTCGACATCGCGCGACACCTTCTCCACGGACTGGCCGGTGTCGGTGGCCAACATGTTCTCCATGAGGGCGCGGATCCGCAGGATCTCGCGGGCCTGGATCTCCAGGTCGGAGGACTGGCCGTACGAGCCCTCGCCCGAGATCGCCGGCTGGTGGATGAGGATCCGCGAGTTGGGCAGCGCCAGGCGCTTGCCCTTCGTACCGGCGGCCAGCAGCACCGCGGCAGCGGAGGCCGCCTGCCCCAGGCAGACCGTCTGGATGTCCGGCTTCACGAAGCGCATAGTGTCATAGATCGCCGTCAGGGCGGTGAAAGACCCGCCCGGCGAGTTGATGTAGATGCTGATCTGGCGTTCGGCGTCCATCGACTGGAGACAGAGCAACTGGGCCATGACCGCGTTGGCGATGTCATCGGTGATGGGCGTCCCCAGGAAGATGATCCGCTCTTCGAACAGCTTGGTGTACGGGTCGACACGGCGCACGCCGTACGACGTCCGCTCCTCCCACTGGGGGATGTAGTACTCGGCCCGCGGGGCCAGGGGGGCGCGCCCGCCCGGAAGATCGTACATGGCCTGCTCCTCAGCTGTTCGGGGACTCGGTGGTGATCTGGCTGGCCCGCTCGAAGACGTGGTCGATGAAACCGTACGCCAGCGCCTCATCGGCGGTGAACCAGCGGTCACGGTCGGAGTCGGCCTCGATCTGCTCCACGGTCTGGCCGGTGTGCGCCGCGATGAGCTCGCCCATCGTCTTCTTGATGTGCAGCGACTGCTCGGCCTGGATCTTGATGTCCGAGGCCGTGCCGCCGAGGCCGCCCGAGGGCTGGTGCATCATGATCCGGCTGTGCGGCAGCGCGTACCGCTTCCCCTTCGTCCCCGCCGAGAGCAGGAACTGGCTCATCGACGCCGCGAGCCCGATGGCGACGGTGGCCACATCGTTCGAGATCCACTGCATGGTGTCAAAGATCGCCATGCCGGAGTCGACCGATCCGCCCGGGGAGTTGATGTAGAGGTAGATGTCCTTGTCCGGGTCTTCGGCGTTGAGCAGGAGCATCTGCGCGCAGATCGCGTTGGCGTTCTCGTCGCGGACCTCCGAGCCCAGGAAGACGATGCGGTTGGCGAGCAGGGCCTGGTAGACGGCGTCATTCATATTGCCCGACATCGTCGGCAGCGCCAATCGTGGGCTGATAATCGGCAAATCGTTCACGCTCAGGAAGGTTACCCGCGCGGTCCGACAAATCACGGACGTCTCGGGGCGTGTTCGCTCTCAGCACATTACGGCCGTGGGGCCGTGGCACCGCCGACGACCGAGTCTCAAGCCGCGGGTGAGGACACGGTCGTCAACAAATGGTGCAAGTGGCGGTTTCGGGGCGGGATGCCTGAGAAGGCGGAGTGCCCGGAGGCGTAGCAGAGCTACGCCGGAGCGGCCGACAACGAGGTCAGGCGCCCGATCCCGGAAGCGACACGCGACAGTTAGTGACGACCGTGTCCTGAGTCTTCCGCCGGCGTCCGGACCGGCTGGATGCGCTGGCCCTGCGTGTCCACGACCTGGGCGCCCGCGACGATCTGGTCCAGGACCTTCGACTGGCGGATCTGCGCCAGCCACTCGTTCATGTGGTCGTGCGACTGCATGTGCTGGAGTTCCTGCTCGGGCGAGGTTCCGTTCTCCTGCGCCTTCTGGAACAACAGGTTTGTCAGATCCTGGGGGTCGACCGTCACCTTCACCGTCTGCGTCGCGCGCGAGAGCAGGATCTCGGCCCGAATCCCCTTCTCGACCGCGGACCGCGTCCCGGACCAGAACTCCTCCTCGGTGGCGGTGTCCGGGTCGCCCACGCGGGCGAGGTAATCGGCGAGCGTCAGTCCGCTCGCGGCCAGTTGCTCGGTCAGGCCGGAGGTCCGGTTGGCCACCTCGGCCTCGACGACGGCTTCGGGCAGATCGAAGGGGGTCAGCTCAATCAGCTTGTCGATGACGCGGTCCCGCGCCTGGCTGAGCTGGCCCATGGCGGCCTGGCGCTCGACCGCCTGCCGCAGGTCGGCCTTCATCTCGTCCAGGGTGTCGTACTGCGAGACGAGTCCGGCGAACTCATCGTCGATCGTCGGCAATGTCCGTTCCTCGACTGCCGTCACGGTGACCGTGATGTCCGCGGCCTCGCCCTCGCGGCCCCCGCCCACGAGGGTGGACGTGAAGGTCCGTTCGTCGCCAGCGACACAGCCCGTGATGGCGTCGTCCAGCCCCTCCAGCATCCCGCCGGACCCGACCACGTACGTGATGCCGTCGGCGGATGCGTCCTCCAGCGGTTCGCCGTCGCGCGCGGCGACCAGGTTCAGGTGGACCTGGTCGCCCGGGGCGGCTGCCCGCTCGACCGGGGCGACCTCCGCGAAACGTTCCTGCAGGAGGTGGACGCGCTCGTCAACCGCCGCGTCCACGTCGTCGAGCGCGTCGACAGTGACCTGGAGCGACGCGAGATCAGGCAGGTCAAAGGCCGGTACGATGTCCACCTCGGCGGTGAATTCCGCGGTCTCCCCGTCCTCCAGCTTGGTCATCTCGACCGCGGGCTGGCCGAGGGGGGTGAGTTCGTGGGCATCGACGGCCTCGGCGTAGATGTCGGGCAGCATGGCGTTGACGGCCTCGCTGAGGACAGTCCCGCGGCCGAGCCGCTGGTCGATCATCGCCGGCGGTACGTGGCCTTTGCGGAACCCGGGAATCGACACCTGGTTGGACAGATCGCGGTACGCCTTGTTGATCGCCGGTTTGAGTTCGGAGAAGGGCACCTCAATGGTGAGTTTGGCGCGGGTGGTACTGAGCATTTCGACTGTGCTGGGCAAAACGAACTCCTGAATCTTGGCGTGTGGGCCGCCGTCCGGTGACCGCACCCAAGAATACAGCAACTCGGGCCTACAACTCGCGCACGATGTCCGCGTCCAGAATGGTGTCGCTGGTCGTCACGGGACCGGTGGACGCACGAAGAAGCACCGTGGTGCTGAGGGTGTGGCGTCCTGGCCACATCTGCCTACCGCCGAGAATCTCGTCAACCAGGGCTTCGACGGCAAGGCGACCCTTGGCCCGGATGGGCTGCCGGACAGTCGTGAGGCCAACCCCGATGTCACCTGCCTCATCCACGTCGTCGAAACCGGTCACGGAGAGTTCGTCGGGAATGATGACGCCCGCCTCGCGGGCGGCCATGACGAGGCCGATCGCGATGATGTCGCTCAAGGTGATGACCGCGGTCGGCCGCTCGTTTCGCTGCCAGAGGTCACGGAAGGCGGTGGCACCGCCCCGACGGGTGCAGGGGACCTCCGTGACAGTAATACCGGGACTGTCAGGTGTGAGACCAACACTGGCCAGCGCGGCAGCGACCCCGGTTATGCGCCGGTACGCCGGGCCGCGCCACTGGCGGTAGCCCCCTTCGGTCGCGGTCTCGAACGCCACGATCGCGATGCGACGGTGGCCGTAGTCAAGGAGGTGCCTGGTGACTTCCTCCATGGCGTTCGTTTCATCAATGTCGATCGTCGGCACACTGTCGCTGAGTTCGCTGTCAAGCAGGACGACGGGGATGCCCGCTTGCTGAAGGGCTTCGATCTCGCTACGGCCACGTTCGAGCCCCATCACGATGTACCCGTCAACGGGAGCGTCAGGCACGGCCCTGATCAGCTCGTCCCGGGGGTAGGGGACGAGGACCAGTGCATAACCCTCCCTTTCACAGGCCTGGGCAATGCCTTGGAGAAGGTGGGTGAGGTACGGGTTCTCAAGGGCGAGATCGAGTTGCTGGGGCAGGAGAAGCCCCAGGCACCTGGCTGCCCGCCCGCGCCGGGCCGGTGCGACAGGCTCATGACCGTACCCCATCGCGGAAGCGGTGTGGAGAACCTTGCGAACGGTCACCTCTGCCAAGCGGGCCGGATCGTTGTACGCGAGCGAGACGGTGGACCGCGACACACCAGCCTGCGCCGCCACGTCCCGCATGGTGACTCGCTTCTTCACAGTCTTCGCCACGTCGTCGCTCTCCTATGTGTGTTGGTTCTCGAGTATACAGACACCCCGGGCCGGGAGTGACATGACACGTTGTACAACGTGCGGACCGACCAGCGTGTTCCACCCGTCGCTGGTCCAGCCTGGCACCGTCGCCAAGTCGACCTCCACCCCGTGGCCCCGATGGATGATCGCCAGCGTTCGAACCTCAGAGAGCGCCCGGGTGACGATAATCGTGTCAGCATCATACGCAGCCGTAGTCTGTTCCCCGCGCCGGAGGGCCGGGCTATCACGACGGACCTGGACTAGCGCACGAAGGCGGTCGTAGATGCCAGCATCCCACCTGGTCTCGTCCCACGGCATTGCCCCTCGGCACAGCGGGTCGTTGCCACCCTCAAGCCCGACTTCATCGCCGTAGTAAACCATAGGCGCCCCCGCCGACACGAAGAGCAGTGCGTACGCGAGCGCGAGCGAGTCCCGGTCACCGTGATGACGCGTGAGAGCGCGCTCGGTGTCGTGGCTGCCGAGAAGGTTGAGCATTCCCGTACGACACCCGGCTGGTATTCGGTCAAGGAGTTTGGACATCTTCCTGGCGTACCCGTACGCGTCGAGGGTGTTGTCGGCCGTGAACCGGAGAATGAGGTCGCGGAGCGTGTAGTTCATGGTGCCATCGGCCGTATCGCCGTCGAGCCATTTACCGGGGTCCTGCCACTCCTCGGCGACGATGTAGGCGTCCGGGTTGGCGCGCTTCACAACGGTACGAAAACCACGCCAGAAACGCCGGTTGACGAAAAACGGCACGTCGAGACGCCACCCGTCGATGCCCCGTTCGAGCCAGTAGCGGGCAACATCGTAATGGTGTCGTCGCACCGCGGGGTTGTACACGTTCCACTTCGGCATGTACGGGCACCCCGAGCAGGTACGGAAATTGGGCTTCGGCTCGAGCGTGACCGGGAAGTCTTCGACAAAGAACCAGTTCACGTACGA
The DNA here is from genome assembly GCA_031254155.1 of Propionibacteriaceae bacterium. Classification (GTDB taxonomy): domain Bacteria; phylum Actinomycetota; class Actinomycetes; order Propionibacteriales; family Propionibacteriaceae; genus WQYJ01. The sequence goes on along the minus strand of JAIRVA010000298.1, from coordinate 2,099 downwards.
TGAACCAGCTTCGCGGGCGACGACGTCCCGGAACGCCCAGTGTCCGTCACCGCAGTGGTTGAGTACCGCGTCGAGCACGACTCGGATACCCCGCTCGTGAGCAGCGGCGAGCAAGGCCTCAAACGACTCCCCGTCCCCCAGCCGGTGGTCGATAGCGAAGTAGTCCCACGCATCGTAGCGGTGGTTCGTGCCCGCTTCGAAGACGGGCGTCAGGTACAACGCGTTGACGCCGAGGTCGGTGAGGTGGTCGAGATGGGCGGCGATGCCGGCGAGGTCACCACCGAAGAAGTTGTCCCGCGTGGGCACGGCATCCCACGGCACAACGCCGACGGGGTTGAGCGCCGGATCACCGTTCGCGAAGCGGTCGGGGAAGATCTGGTAGAAAACGGCGTCGGCCAGCCAGTCAGGTGTGGTCATGTCAGTCTTTCAGTCCGGTGTTGGCGATCCCGCGTACCAAGGCACGCTGGAAGAAGAGGAACAGGATGATCGCGGGGAGGGTCGCGGTCAACGTACCCGCCATCAGGTAGTTCCACGACGTGCCGTACCGTCCGACGAACGACGACAAGCCGATCTGGATCGTGCGGTTCTCATCGGTGTTGGTCACGAGGAGGGGCCACAAGAAGTCGTTCCACGCGAACAGGAAACTGAAGATCCCGAGCGTCGCGAAGGCGGGCGCGGACAGCGGCACGATGATGCGGAAGAAGGTGCCGATCCGGCCACAGCCGTCAATCCGCGCCGCCTCGTCAAGCTCCCGCGGGATCGTGGCAAAAAACTGGCGTAACAAGACGATGCCGAACACATCCGCCAGACGGGGTACGATCAAGGCCCACTGCGTATCGATCCAGCCAAACGACGCCACAAGGGAATAGGCGGGAATAACAGTCACGAACGTGGGTACCATCAGCGCCGCGAGGAGGATCACGAACAGCGCGTTCCGGAACGGGAAGACCAGACGGGCGAACGCGTACGCGGCCAGAGCGTCGAGAACGAGATGGCCAGCGACGATTCCGGCCGCCATGACCACCGAGTTCAGGTAGTACCGCGGGAACGGGGCGGCTTGCCAAGCCCGGAGATAGTTCTCCCAATGCCACGACACGGGCACGATGGACGTGTTCGTGTAGGTCTCTGCCCGGGTTTGGAGCGAAGTGGTGAACATCCACAGAAACGGTACGACGACCGTGACCGCACCGACGATCAGCACCAGATGCCGCGCGGCCCGGGCGGCGAGGGTCGTCTTCATCAGTCCTCCCCCTTCGCACCAGTGAATCGCCACTGCGCGAGCGTGACGAGGAGGACGAGGATGAGGGTGACCAACGCGATCGCCGTCCCGTAACCGAGTTCACCCGTGCCGAACGCGTGTCGGTACATCAGCATGCCCAGCACCTCCGTGCCGCCTCGCGGACCCCCGTTCGTCAGCACGTACGGCAGGTCAAACGACTGGAAGGAGGTGATCAACGCCTGAACGACGACGAAAAAGGTCATCGGGGCCAGCAGCGGGACAGTGATGTGGCGGACCTGCCGCCAATACGACGCACCGTCCAGAGCGGCGGCTTCGTACACGCTTTGTGGCAGAGCCTGGAGAGCGGTCAAGTACAGGATCGCGTTGAAGCCCAGGTTTTTCCACACGGTGAGCAGGGTCAGAGCCCCCAGTGCGAGCCAGCGGTTCTGCAGCCAGCTCGGGCCGACGATGCCCACACGCCCAAGCAGCGTGTTAAGGAAGCCAGCCGGGTCAAGTAGGTACTTCCACACGATCGCCGCCGCGACCGAGGATGTGACAACGGGCAAGAAATAGATCGATCGGTACAGGCCGCGAGCCCGGATCGGTGAGTCCAGCAACAAGGAGATGATAAGCCCCGACGCGATCGACAATGCGCATACACCGGCCGCGTAGAGGGCAGTGACGACGAGACTGTTCCAGAACTCGCTGTCCCTCGCCAGCCTCAGATAGTTCGCCAGTCCGACAAACGGCTTGTCCGGGGTGAACCCGTTCCAGGAAGTCAGAGACAGGTAGACACCCGAGACGATCGGGTAGAGGACGAACACGCCCAGCACCAGGACAGCTGGGGCCAGAAACAGCACCGCCGTCCCGACCTGATCCT
>JAIRVA010000190.1 GCA_031254155.1 Propionibacteriaceae bacterium | reverse complement strand
CGCGGCGGTGGGCGCGCAGTTCCGTAACGGCCAGCGCTGGCGCGAACTCGCGTACGCCCTGCCCGGCGCGATCCTGGACTGGCTGCTCGCGTCGATCCCGCTGTACCTGCTGGTACTCGGCATCGGCGAGATGCTCGCGCCCTTCAACCCGTTCGAGTCAGGTCTCTTCGAGTCGCGCGTACTGTCGCCAGCTTCCCACTGGCTCCTCGCGTGGGGTGACTCGGCCCTCGGCTTCGTGACCTTCGTCTTGGCCATCCCCCTGGTCTGGGTCTGCGCCCGCGCCCAGACCGCGCTCATGCGCCTCTTCCTGGCCCCCAGCCGCCACGCCATGGCCGCGCGCCTGGGCGAGATCGAGCGGTCGAAGCGCGCGGCGGTGGAGGCCGAGACGGCGAGCTTCAACCGCATCGAGCGCGACCTCCACGACGGCCCGCAGCAGTCCCTGCTCCGCTCCGGCCTCGACCTCGCGGCGGTCGAGCGCCGTCTGGCGTCTGGCGACGTCGATGGGGCCCGGACGCTGGTGGCGGAGGTACGGACACGTAACGACCAGACGCTCAACGACATTCGTACCCTGTCCAGGGGTTTCGCACCACCCGTCCTCGCCGACAAGGGGTTGCGGGAGGCCGTCGCCTCCCTCGCGGCGACCTCGCCCATCCCGGCGTCGGTCAACACCGAACTGGCCGGGGTGCGGCCCCCGGAGGCCATCGAGCGCGCGATCTACTTCGCCGTCAGCGAGTCGCTCGCCAACGCGGCCAAGCACTCGCACGCCTCGCGGGTGGCGATCGACGTCCGCCAGTCCCCAGCCGGGGTGAGCGCCGTGATCGCCGACAACGGTACGGGCGGAGCCATCCAGGTGCCCGGCCACGGCCTCGCCGGGTTGGCGGATCGATTGGCTTCGGTGGGCGGTACGTTGACGGTCACCTCCGAGCCGGGGCAAGGTACAGTCGTTCGCGTGGACGTGACCCTGCGGTGACCCCCTTCCCCCTGATGGGGCGTGATTCGGCGGCATGATGCCGCGGGATCACGCCCCATCAGCAGTCACCTGGAATGAGGTAAGCTGAATTACGGTGTAAGTCAGGTTTTGATCGTAAGGAGTACGATGCCCATCGCCGTGATGTCGAGTAAGGGCCAGATCGTTATCCCGGCCGAGGTCCGGCAAGCGGCAGACCTCAACTCGGGCGACCGGATCATGGTTGACTACGACCCGGCTAGCCAGGAGCTGCGGCTGCGTAAAACCCCGTCCGCGGGTGAGGTGATCGACGAGTTGTCAGCCAAGGTGGGGTCGTGGATCAGCCCGGGAACGGTACCACTGACCGATCCCCGGGCCTTCTACCGGACCCGGGCCCCGAGGAACTGACATGGCCCTCGCCGCCCTCGACACCAATGTCCTGCTCCGCCTGGTGATACCCGACCTACCCGACCAGCAGCGCCGCGCCCGCGCCCTCCTCACCCTCCCCGGCGCGCGGTACCTCGTGTCGGACTATGTCGTCGTCGAGTTGGTCTTCACCCTGGACCGCCACTACGGTCTCACCCGCGACCAGATCGCGGACACTGTCAGCGCTCTCATCGCGCTCGACACCTTCGCCTGCCACTCCGAACGACTGGCCGCCGCGCTCGCGTTCTGGCGTACGCATCCGAAGCTGTCCTTCGAGGACTGCCTGATGGCCGGGTACGCGGCCGCGCGGGGCGCCGTACCGCTCTGGACCTTCGATCACAACCTGGCCACCCAACACCCGTCCGCGCGGGAGGTACCGGCAGACCAGTAGGCTGAAACCCGTGAGAATCATCCTGGCCGAGGACTCGGCGTTGCTGCGGGAGGGGCTCGTACGTCTGCTGGAAGAGGCGGGGTACGAGGTGGCTGCGCACGCGGCGACGGCGCCGGAACTGGTGGCCGCCGTGGCGGCGGACCGGCCCGACCTGGTGATGACCGATGTCCGTATGCCGCCGGGGAACCGCGACGACGGGCTGCGCGCCGCGGTGGAGTTGCGCCAGATGTACCCCGGACTCAGGGTTCTGGTGTTGTCGGCGTACGTCGAGCAGTCGTACGCCCGCGAACTGTTCGCCGATGGCCAGGGCGGGGTCGGCTACCTCCTGAAGGACCGTATCGCCGACCTCCAGGCCCTGGTCGACGCGATCGAGCGGATCGCGGCCGGTGGTACGGTGATGGACCCCGAGGTGGTCTCCCAGTTGCTCGTCCACTCACCCGCCTCACCGCTCGAACGGCTGACCGGGCGGGAGCGGGAGGTCCTAGCCCTCATCGCCGAGGGACTCTCCAACCAGGCGATCTGTACGAAACTGTGGCTCAGCGAGGGGGCGGTTGAGAAGCACATCTCCTCAATCTTCGCCAAGCTTGATCTGCCGGCGGACACCAGCGCCCACCGACGCGTCCGGGCTGTACTGGCCTGGCTCCAGCAATAGGTACCACCCGCTGACGACATCCGCCGCGCGAGTAGGGTCGCGAGGTGGCGGCCCGCTCCATATTTGCGATATAATTATCATCATCGCGGCTGGGCGCGACGGAGGGACACCCGGGCCAATCCTTGGGGAGGGCCAGACTCTTGATCTGGTCATCGACGTCAATCCCTGCCCTTGGTCGTGACGCACAACTTCATCGGGATACGCCGTCCGCACCTACATCCCACCTAGGCGGAGTGGCTGTATCCCGTGAAGTTGTGGCAACGCCCGGCTACCGCGGGGGCACTTCCTCGGGGCCGCTGACTTCCAGGCGGGGTGGGAAGCCGCGCAGGTGGGGGGTCAGATGCCAGA
>JAIRVA010000180.1 GCA_031254155.1 Propionibacteriaceae bacterium | reverse complement strand
GCCCGCTCGGCCCGCCGCTGTTTGATGTACAACCCGGTGTTGATCCCGACCGGGCAGGCCGTGCCGCACATCCCGTCGACCGCGCAGGTGTGGATGCCGTCGTAGACGTACGCCACCTCCAGGGCGTGGACGAGCTCACCGTCCCCCGCGGCCCGCGCCGCGCCGATCTCCCGCTGGACAGCGATACGTTGCCGGGGCGTCAGAGTGAGGGTCCGCGCCGGACAGACGGGCTCACAGTACCCACATTCGACGCACGCGTCGACCAGCGGGTCCACTGCGACGGGCGACTTGATGTGTTTGAGGTGGGCCTTGGGGTCGTCGGTGATGACCACGCCGTCGTTCAGCAGTCGCCACGGGTCGAAGAGTTGTTTGACCTCGCACATCACCTCGTACAACTCTTCGCCGTACTGTGTCCGTACAAACGGTGCCATCACCCGGCCCGTCCCGTGCTCAGCCTTGAGTGAACCGTGATGGCCGAGGACGACATCGACCATGGCATCCGTGAACCGCTCGTAGCGGTCGAGCTGCCGCTCGAACTCGTCGGTGATCATAAAATGGATGTTGCCATCCTTGGCGTGGCCGAAGATAACGGAGTCGGGGTACGAGAACTCCTCAAACAGCCTTGTCAGGTCGGCACACGTGTCCGCGACCGCGGCGACCGGGACCACGACATCCTCCAGCAGCGCGGTCGTCCCGACCCGGCGCGCGGCGGCGACCGACGTGTACAACCCCTTCCGCAGGCTCCACAACTGTTCCCGGACCGGCCCGTCGGCGGTCAGCGCGGCGGGCTGCTCGAGCGGGAGGGCGGCCAGGACCGGCGCCGCGCCTGCCACGAGTTCGCTCAGCTCATCCGGGCTGGTCGCCTGGTATTCCACGAGCAACGCTGCCTGGTTCCGGGCGGGGATGGCGGCGATCTGGGGAGCGCAGCCGGGCAACGCCTGCCCGACCCGGATGGACGCCACGTCCATGAGTTCCAGCGTGGCGGCCCCCGTACCCACCAACTCCGGCAACGCCCGGTTCGCGGCGTACAAGTCCTCGAAAACGAGCAGCGCGGTCTGGACGTGCGGTCGTACGGACACTGTACGGAAGGTAGCCGAGGCGACGAACCCCAACGTACCCTCACTGCCGACCAGGAGGTGCGTCAGGATGTCCTTCGGCGTCGTGAAATCGAGGAACGAGTTGAGCCCGTAGCCCATCGTGTTCTTCATCGAGAACTGGTGCGTGATCGTCGCCACGCTCGCGGGGTTGGCCAGGATGCGAGTCCGCAGGTCGAGTAGTCCCTTGTAAAGGGCAGGTTCGAGGGTTCGCAGCCGTTCATCGGCGTCCGGCGCGCCGGTGTCGATCACCGTACCCGAGGCGAGGACGACCACGAGGGATTCGAGGGTCCGGTAGGAGTTTTCGACCGTCCCGCAGGCCATCCCCGACGAGTTGTTCGCCACGACACCGCCGATCGTACAGGCCGCCGAACTCGCCGGGTCGGGCCCGAACGCGCGGCCATACGGCGACAAATGCGCGTTCAACCGGTTGACCGTCACGCCCGGCTGGACCCGGACGCGACGCCCGTCGTCCAAGACCTCAATGCCGTCGAAATGACGCCGGACATCAGCCAGGATGCCGGACGTACCCGCTTGTCCGGACAGACTCGTACCCCCCGACCGGAACGTCACGCTCAGTCCAGCCGCTGCGCAGGCACGCAGGAGCCGGGCGACATCGTCGGCGTGGCGGGGTACGACGACCGCCTCGGGGTAGAACAGGAAATGTGAGGCGTCGTGGGCGCGGGCCCGGATGTCCATCGGGGAGGTGAGAATCTGATCTCGGGGTAAACCCAACTGCGTCGGTGCTCTCATAATTCCCATCGTAGCGTGGTTAGTCTTCGGGTCCTCTTGATTGCTCTGGTTTGTACATTTTGGCTTGTCGGAATTTGGTACTGGATGTCTGGATATGGGGTGGTACGGGTTGGTTGGTCGTTTTCTGGGTCGTCTTCCGTCTACTCGTTGGTTTGCTGACTCGGCCTGCCTCGTCGGCGGCCTCCCCATGCGTCCTCGGATTGTCTTGCTCGGGGACCGGAGGTCCTCGGACAATCCTGCGGGCATGGGTCCCCTCCGACGGGCGCGGCCGGGTTTCCTCCCGGAGTCCAGTTTGCTGCCCGGGTACCACTTTTGCGCGTCCCGGGATTACCACGTACGGGGCAGTCACCACCGTCCGCCCCCCGTCTTTTAGGGGCTGACGGGCGCTGGCCACCAGCTGTCGGCTAACCCCGTATGAGCGCCTACCGCCAAAAACGTGGCTGGTGGTGAAACAGGGGGACAAGGGCTCATACGGGACTGGCCGACAACTGAGGACCAATGCCCGTCAGCCCCCCAAAAGAAGGGGGCGGCTGTGCTGACTCACCACGGACGGCTGTCCCCGCGCCCGGAGGGTGGGGGTACACCGACGAAGGCCGAAGGCAGACGGACTTGGACGCGTAGCGTCGAGCCCGTCTGCTGAGGCCGAGGAAGGTGTTGAGGGAGCGAAGCGACCGAGTACCCCACCGCCGGAAGATTTCGGGGACCCTCAGGTCCCCCAAATCTGAGGACAGGTGGGGTGGGTGCACTCCGAGGCAGGGGCACCAACCACCAAGGCAGAGATAGCACTACAATCTGTGCCATGGATCTCACTCGACCTTATCCGCCGGAGCCGTATTCCTTGCTCCCCGCGGTACCAACATTCCTGCTGACAAGCGACGACGTTGTCGCGGGCGCGCCGATGGACATCCGGCACTCCCAGGACGGCGCCAACCAATCTCCCCAGTTGTCGTGGAGCGGCGTACCGCCGGAGACACGGGCGCTCGCCATCTCTTGTTTTGATCCCGACGCGCCGACGCCGGCCGGGTTCTGGCACTGGACGGTGCTCAACCTGCCGGTGACGTTGACCTCCGTACCCCGCGACTTTGGCAACCCGTCGGGCCCGCTGCCGCCGGGGGCGGTACGGGCACGCAACGACGGTGGTACGTTGGGCTTCATCGGGGCGGCCCCGCCACCTGGTGACCACCCCCACCGGTACTACTTCGCGGTCCACGCGCTCGACGGGCCGGTCGACGTTCCCGACGGCATTGGGTGTACGCCGGCCGCGTTCATGAGCATCTTCCGGACCATCGCCCGCGCGACCCTCGTACCCACCTACCAGCGCTGACCTGAGCACCTCCCCGTCCCGACGACGACCCATAAACGTCCCGCGGACGGGGAGTAGGCTGGACGGATGCAGTCATTTCCCACTCCTGAGGTCTGGCCGGGGTCGGCGGCCGGCAAGACAATCGGCGTACTGACAAGCGGTGGCGATGCCCAGGGGATGAACGCGGCTTTGCGGGCGGCGGTACGGACCGCGCTCTTTGCCGGTGCCCGGCCGTACGCCATTATGGAGGGCTACCAGGGCATGATAGACGGCGGCGACGGCATCCGCCCGTTTGCCTGGGAGGACGCGGCGGGGATCCTGAACCGTGGTGGTACCGTGATCGGTACCTTCCGCTCGAAGGAGTTCGAGACCCGGCCCGGCATGCTCACCGCAGCGGCGAACCTAGTCAACCGGGGAATTGATCGCCTCGTCGTCATCGGCGGCGACGGCTCGCTGACCGGGCTGAACCAGTTCGCCACCCAGTGGCCGTCGCTGCTCGACGAACTCGCCGCCGCCCAGCGGATCACCACTGAGCAGCGCGCCGCCCACCCCCGCCTCGCCTTCGCCGGGCTCGTTGGTTCTATTGATAACGACATGGTCGGTACGGACACGACCATCGGCGCCGACTCCGCCCTGCACCGCATCCAGGAGGCCATCGACGCCATCTCGTCCACCGCCGCTTCACACCAACGGTGCTTCGTTGTTGAGGTGATGGGCCGGAACTGCGGTTATCTGGCCCTGTCAGCGGCAGTTTCGGGTGGTTGCGACTACGTCCTCGTCCCCGAGCTGCCTCCCGCTGACGGCTGGGAGCAGGCGATGTGCGAGCAGCTCCACCGCTCGCGCGCGGCCGGCCGGAAGGAGTCCATCGTCATCCTCGCCGAGGGCGCGCGCACCCGGTCGGGGGACCCGATTTCGGCTGAGCACGTCCGCGCGACTATCGAATCGACGCTCCACGAGGACACGCGCGTGACGATCCTCGGGCACGTCCAGCGCGGCGGTACGCCGAGCGTGTACGACCGGTGGGCCCCGACGTGGCTGGGATACGAAGCAGCCACGTACCTTCTGAACTCAACCAGCGACGAACCCGGGGTTGTCTTCGGGTTTCGCGGTGAGAACGTGATTCGTGTCCCGCTCGTCCAGGCCGTCGCCGACACCCGCAGTGTGCCGGAACTCATCGCCAAGGGGCGGTACGACGAGGTTCTCGCGTTGCGTGGAAACGAGTTTCAAGCCCTCGCCCGCATCTTCTGCGAGGTCTCCGATCCCCGGCAGACCGTCGCCGCGGCCGGCCCCCGGATCGCCGTCATGCACGCCGGCGCTCTCTCGCCCGGCATGAACATCGCGGCGAAAACTGCCGTCTGGCTAGGAATTTCACGCGGATACACAATGGTCGGCGTCCAGGACGGTTTCCTCGGCTTGGCCGCGGGCAACATGGCCGAGCTGACCTGGAAAGACGTCGACGGCTGGAACCAGGCGGGCGGCGCGGTCCTCGGTACCCGCCGGCACATCCCGGAAATCGAGGAACTCTACGCGATCTCCCGCAGCCTGGAGGAGAACCACATCGCTGGTCTGCTCGTCATCGGCGGCTGGAATGCGTACGAGTCGGTCGAGCTCATCAACAACGAACGCAGTCGTTACCCCGGCCTGCAGATCCCGATCTTGTGCGTACCCGCCGCGATTGACAACAACCTACCCAGTACGGCGATGTCAATCGGCGCTGACACCGCGCTCAATGTCGTTGTCGACTGCATCGACAAGGTCAAGATGTCGGCCTCCGCATCACAACGGTGCTTCGTCATTGAGACGATGGGCCGCGACTGCGGGTACCTCGCCCTGATGGGTGGTTTCGCGGGCGGCGCCGAGCAGGTGTACCTTAATGAAACACGTATCACGCTTGAGGACCTGCGGGCTGACCTGACCTGGGTCCGGAACAGTTTCGACCACCACGGGCGGTCATTCTTCCTGGCGGTCCGCAACGAATGTGCCAATCCCAACTACACCACCGACGTCCTGGCGCGCCTGTTCGACGAGGAGGGCCAGGGCCGGTACGACACACGGACCCTCACCATTGGGCACATCCAGCAGGGCGGGTCACCCACCCCCGCCGACCGGCTGTTGGCGATCCGGCTCACGGACGCCGCGATGACCACGGTGGCTGAACAGATTTCCGCCAATGACAAGGTAATTTACTGCGTCGGCTCGCAGGGTGGCGACGTGGTCATGACCGAGATCAACGAGGCCATGAAACACGTTGATTCGTTGCACCAGCGCCCCTCCGAGGAGTGGTGGCTCCCCCTCAAATCCGTCCTCGACTGCGTCAACCGCGAGAGGGCCTAAGCGCGCTCCGGGGGCTCCCTGGGCGGTTATTGAAACGTGTTTCAGTAACACGCTGGCGGCGGCACACCCCGGCTCTGGCGGGCGACGCCAGGCCGAGCACGACCAGCAGTACCGACAAGACCACCGGCCCACCTATGGCCGCCGGTCCACTTGTGGTGCCGCCCGTCGGCGCCGTCGGGGAGGCCACCGTACCGGGCGCCTCATTCGTTACGTCCGTCACGTCCGTCGTATCCGTCGCGCGCGTCACCGCTGGCCCGAACGCCAGGTCCACATTCGGGACGACCTCCCCCGGGTCGCCGTTGACCAGCACCACACCCCGCGCCGGCAGGAGCTGGTCGGCGGAGGTCCCGCCAACGTCCCGCTGGTTCAGTTTCGCGTCACCCAGGTATCCGCCGTACCATGCGTTGACGTACCCGCTCGCGACCCCGATCACCACATAGTCACGACCCGGGACCAACGGCGAGATCGTGTACGACCCGTCGCTGCCCGGACTCATTGACGTGGATGCGCAAACTGGAACCGCCGCGCTCGCCGGTGTCGTCGGCGTCACCGTCGTCGGCAAGGACGCCGGCAACGTGTTCGGTGCGGGTGCTGCCGATCCTGGGGCGGTTCCATGCCCGCTGTCGGTTCGGTAGTATCCCAGGCCGTCGGCCCCGACGAACGCCGGGCACGCGTACACCGTCACCCCGCCCGCAGTCGCAACCACGTCTGGATCCACCCGCCCAGTGGCCATCGCCTCTTTGACCAGCGCGATGTCGATGCCCCGGACCGCGTCCCCGGCCGCCCCTGTCACCAGCCTCGCCCCGACGGGAACCGTCGCTCCCGCATAGCCGATGTGATCGCCGTGGTACGAGTTCACAAACCCGTCGGACGCCCCGTAGACGGTGTAGCTCAGCCCGGCGATCAGGCCCGTGATCGTGTACGACCCGTCAGTCCCCACTACGTGCGTAACCCCACAGTCCAGTTCGACTCTGTCGGCGTCGTACGCACAAGCAAACACGGCGTCGGCGTCGTAGCCACTCCCCTCGTACGTCACCCTGCCGAACAGCGACCAACCCTCAGGCAGAGTGATATCTTGAACGTTAACCGTCTCCCCGGCCCCCCCGACCGTCACCACCGTCACCCCGTCCGCCGGCAAAGCCGCTACGCTACCCAGGTGACCGCCCAGCCAGGTGGTCGGGTACGCCGACCGGTACGCCTTCACAACGTAATCGCCGCTGTCCGGCGTCACCGGGCACGAGTACGAACCATCCGAGGCGACCGTCGTAGCCACGTAGCCGGGGCTCGAATTGCCAAAGAATCCGGTTGTGGGATAGCAGTACACGGTGCCCCACGTCACCGGACTGCCATCCGGGGACAGCACGTGGCCGACGATCTGCGCCGGGGCGGTACCGTCGCCCTGAGCTGCGGGTGCCCCGGTGACCCCTGCGAGCGCGACAAAACTAACGAGCGAAAGTACGAGAATGCGTCGGCGCATAGCTGCTCCTGAAGTCAACAAGCGTACCCATCGCCCACCAGGTACTGCTACCAAACTGATCCCACCATCGCCAAGCCTAGCGGCGTACTCGTCAACCCGCAACCCCCGTAGCCCACCCGTGGGATAAGCTGGCGGTCCGGGCGTCGGCGAGGCGCGAGTCGGGCAGTATGGGCGTCACAGACCCCGCTTCGTGCCCAGGGGGACCGGCCCGTTACTCGGTCTCGTCGGGTATCACCTCGGGGATGCGGACAACGAACCTCGCCCCCCCACTGGGCGCCCGCCCGACTTCCACCGTCCCGCCGTGGGCCGTCACCGTGTGGTCGACAATCGACAGCCCCAGACCCGTCCCCGGCGTGTTGCGGGACGAGTCGGAGCGGTAGAACCGCTCGAAGACGTGCGGCGCGTCCTCGTCGGCGATACCCGGCCCCTCGTCGGTGACGGTCAGACCACCCCCGTCCAGCCGCACCGTGATCCGGCTCCCCGGCGGCGAGAACTTCACCGAGTTGTCAAGCAGGTTCGTCACGGCGCGCTCGAGACTGACGGCGTCGCCCATGACGTACACCGGCGCCAGTTCGACGTCGAAAACCATCGACGGGCCACGCCGCTGGGCCCGGGCGACCGCTCGGGAGACCACGTCGGAAAAGTCGGTCAGGATCGGGTTCCGGGGGGCGGCGTCGCCGCGTGACAATACGACGAGGTCGTTGACGAGGGAGGTGAACTCGCCCAGCTGGGCGGCCACGTCGGACAGGATCTCGGAGCGGGCGCTGTCCGGGAGCATCTGGGCTTTGTCGTCAGCGAGGAGGAGTTCGATGTTGGTCCGAAGGCTTGTCAGGGGGGTACGAAGCTCGTGGCCGGCGTCCGCGATGAGCCGGTTTTGCTGGGTACGCGAGGCGGCGAGCGACTGCATCATCAGGTTGAACGACCGCTCGAGTTCAGCTACCTCTGTGGCCCCGCGTACCTCAATCGTCGTCAGCTCGTCGGCTGACGTGACCCCGGAGACGACGGACGTGAGCTGCCGGATCGGGTTGAGGGTCGCGTTGGCCACGAAGACAGCGGCAATGGTACATACCAGAATGGCCAGCGCGGCGATCACCCATTGCAGGGTCGCGAGGGAGGCCAGACCGGAGACGGTCGGAGTCAGGTCACGCGCGATGACAAGGGAGTACGCGTCGTTGGTGGCACCGTCAACGAGAGGTACGGCGACGATGCGGTAGCGCATCCCAGCCGTCGACTCGCCGTCCCGGGCGGAGGAGCCCGTCTGGATCCGGGCAATCGCGACCTCGGGCGCTTCAATGACGAGGGTGGTGGTCGGGTCACCGAAGACGGTCTGAACGTTGGTGTTGGCACCCACGAGGACGGCCAGGACATTCTCGGGGTCCTGCGAGGTCGGACCCGCCACCGTACTATCCGCGATGTCGCTGGAAATGTCCTGCTTCGTACGATCAGCAATAGACAATAACTCGATGTCAAGCTGGTCGTACAGGGAAACCCGCGCGGCCTGGTACGTACCAACCCCCGAGAGCGCGGCCGCGAGCACAATCGTGAGGGCGGTGAGCAGGACGAGCCGGTAGCGTAGCGACGTCCGGAACGCGCGGACGACGTTCGCGAACAACTCCCTCACTATGCGCATGTGTCAAGACTCTTTCAGTACGTACCCCACGCCACGGACCGTGTGAATCAGGCGCGGCAGGCCATCGATCTCGATCTTGCGGCGCAGGTAGCCGATGTACACCTCCAGCGAGTTGGCCGTGGTCGGGAAGTCGAAACCCCAGACCTCGTTGAGCAGCCAACTGCGCTCCAGGACGCGGCGGGGGTTCTCCATGAACGCGAGCAGGAGGGCAAACTCGGTCCGGGTGAGCGCGACCGGGCGGCCGCCCCGCGTGACCTCCCGCGTTTGCGGGTCGAGGGTGAGGTCGGCGAAGGCCATGAGCCCGCCGGAGGCGCCCTCCTCGGGGGAGTGCGAGCGGCGCGTCAGGGCGCGGAGCCGGGCCAGGAGTTCGTCCAGGGCAAACGGTTTCACCATGTAGTCATCGGCGCCTGCGTCCAGCCCATCGACCCGGTCCTCCACGGCATCGCGCGCTGTCAGAATAAGAATCGGTACGTCGTTGCCAGAGTTCCGCAGCATCCGCGTCGTCTCCAGCCCGTCCAGGCGCGGCATCATGACGTCCATGATGACCGCGTCCACGTACCCGTTGGACAGCTTCGCCAGCGCCTCGATCCCGTCCTGCGCCGTCGTCACCTGGTACCCGGTGTACTGCAGCGAGCGCGCCAGCGAGTCGCGTACCGCCTGGTCATCGTCCACAACGAGGATATGCATGATCCGATTGTCCCACGTTTACCCGGAATCCGGGGTACCGGTGCTGCGGCCGGTGCCACCGCCGGTGCTGCCGCCGGTGCTGCCGCCGGTGCTGCGGCCGGTCGTACCGCGAAAGCATGAAAACGCGCCAAAAAGGGCCGGTCTTCGCCGCGTAATCATACTAACGCGGACCGGAGCGGGCGGCTACAGGTACATTCCCGTACCCATGGTGGGTACGGCGGGGGTGATCGCGGCCCGCGTACCCTCCGACATCTTGGCTGAAATGTGTTGCGCGACGAGCGCGGTCTGGAGGCCCTGGAACAAACCCTCTAGCCAACCGACCAACTGGGCTTGCGCGATCCGCAACTCGGAGTCGGAGGGCGTCGCGTCGGCCGCGAAGGGGGTCGTGATCCGGTGCAGTTCCAGCGCGAGGGTCTCGTCCAGCCCGCCGGCCAACTCGTCGATAGACTGCGCGTAGATCTGTGACAGCCGGACGCGCGACGCGTCGTCGAGCGGGGCGTCCTTCACCTCGTCCAGCAGGCGCGAAATCATCCGCCCGATCCGCATGACCTTCGCCGGCTCGGTGATCGACTCGTCGGAGTCGTCGCCGGACTCGGGCGTGGCCAGGACGTACACCTCGCCGTCCGGCCCCTGGCCCAGGACCAGGGCGGTGGTGGGAGTCTCGCTCGGGGCGGTTTTCTGATCGCTCATGGTACCTAGTCTACTTGCTCGTACGAGGGGATGGACCGGTGGCCCGTGAGCCCCGACGGTTGATTCCAAGCCATGCGCGGCCATCTCACGCCCAGAGTGCGCCCTGGCGGCGTTCCGGTTCGGTCGACAGGCATCCAGCCTGCCTCCCTCACCGGCCTGGCCAGGATCACACCCTGAGCGCGATCTGGCCGCACAGCCCTTGGAATCAACCGTCTCCTCCTCAGGAGTAAGATGTCTCCCGAAAGCTGCGGACGGGGTGGACGGATGCGGCGTGGGCAATGAGCGGCTGGTCGGCTGGCCAGAGAAGAGGGCCACGAATGGGTATTTCTATTATGCCGGATCCGGCGTACCTCATGACAATGAGGGATGGCACAATCAAACAGATCAACCCATCGACCGGTACCCGCGTGTGGACCGTACCAGGCCGCGGCAGCCGCCCCCAGACCCAGACCACCGGTGAGACCCGGCCCGTGTCGGACACGGACTGGACCCACGGTTGCGCGTTTTGCTCGGCGCGCTACCTGGAAACCCCACCCGAGAAGGCACGCCTCATCCGGAACGGCGACGACTGGCAAACTCTGGAGCACGTCCCCGCCGAGCGCCTCTTTGACACAGTGGCCGAGTTCCGCGCCGTACCCAACCTCTTCGAAATCGTCAGCTACAACTATTGGCACGATAATTATGGGTACGTGTTGCCCGCCCCCATCGCCGCCCACAAACGCGCCTATCTGGCCTCTGATCAGGGAAGACGTCACGTCTGCGCTGTCCAGGGCGCCAAGATGCGCCTCCTCGGGACACCGGCGGAGGACATCGCCAGTCTCGAGCAAGACCAAATGCTCTGCCACGCCGACGGCTTCTTCGGCGGTAGCCACGACGTCGTCATCGCCCGACGACACTGGGTCGACGGCGCCCGGACGACCACCGATCTGGCGTCGGCGGGTACGCTGACGCCGGACGAGCACGAGCAGTACATCAGGCTCACCTTGCACGCGATGGAGAATCTGTACACGACCAATCGGTACGTCCGCTACGTCGCCGCGTTCCAGAACTGGCTCAAACCCGCCGGCGCCAGCTTCGACCACCTGCACAAGCAACTGGTCGCGATCGACGAGCACGGTGCCAACGCCGACCAGGTGCTCTCCCGCGTTCGCGAAAACCTCAACTTCTTCAACGAATGCGGGGTGAACTACGCCAGTTACCACAATCTGCTCGTGGCCGAGAACGCTTCGGCGATCGCGTTCGCCGGCTTCGGCCACCGCTATCCGGCCATCGAGATCTATTCGAAGTCGGCGAAGGTCAGGCCGTGGGAGCACTCGTCGGAGGAGGTACGCGACATCTCCGATCTCATGCACGCCATCCACGCGGCGACCGGGCCCGACGTACCCTGCAACGAGGAATGGCACCACGTTCCCGTCGACGTCGACGTACCCATGCCCTGGCGCATCAACATCAAATGGCGCGTCTCGACCGTGGCGGGGTTCGAGGGCGACACCAAGATCTACATCAACACCATCTCGCCCCACGAGGTGCATGAGTCGGTCACGAAGCGGCTGTACGAGTTACGCGCGGCGGGGGCGATTGCCGACATCCGGATCGCCGACGAGTGTTCCGGGGCTCCGAACCCGCTCAAATACAACCCGTCTTTGTGGTGATGGGGACGCGGGCAGCGGAGCCGCCTTGCGGAATCGAACCGCAGACCTGCTCATTACGAGTGAGCCGCTCTACCGACTGAGCTAAGGCGGCGTGCTTTGAAAAAGCAACCGGATCAACTATAGCGGGTCGGCCGGGTTGGGCGAAAACGAGGCACCAACCGCCTGTTAGCTGGTTAGAATCACATTATGCAGTTTCACAGATGTGCGCCCCTGGACCTGGCGCACGTGGCGTACACGGACCTGGTCCCGCCATACGTCTACCTGCACCTGTATCTGGGGGGCCGCCTGGACGTTGACCGGTTGACCGACGCGGTCGAACGCGCGGCGGCAGTGGTACCCGAGAGCTTATGTCGGTTCGACGCACGCAGTGTCGGCTTCCGTGAGGCCGGTTTCACGGGGGTCGACGCCCTGGCGGAGCAATCAGAGTTGAGTGTTGGTCCGGAGTGGGATCTTGAGGCCGGTCCGCAGGTGAAGCTGCTGGTCGGACACGGTTCCGCGGAGGATTGCCTGGTCATCGGCATCAGTCACATATTAGCGGACGCGGCCGGGTTGAGGCAGTACGCGCGGCTGGTGAGTGATATCTACTGCGGCCAGCGCGTGACCACCGTGAACCACCGGGCGGTCGAACCCTGTCTGGCCGGCCGACCGGTCGGTCCCGCGACCATGGCCGAGCGCCGAAACCTCGGGACCACGGTACCCATTCCCCCGGTTCTCCCGGTTCCCCCAGCTGAAGCCGGGCGTCACTGTCGCACCGTCACCCTGCCCGCGCCCACCGTGGCCGCTCTCCGCGAGGTGGCCCGGGCCCGCGGAGCAACACTCAACGATGTTTTTCTAGCAGCCTACGCCCGCGCACTCGCTCGTACCCTGCCCGCCGAAACGGTCCGGATCGGGTGCCCCGCCGACCTCCGGCGCGACAGTTCAGGAGGATTGTCCATTGCTAATCTCTCCGGACTCTACAAGGTGACCGTGACCGTCAACCCTGACGACGGATTCGCGGACACGGTTGACGTGGTCAACGCGGAGATGACCGTCTTGCGCGCCGCGAACCGTCACCTCGCCGGCGTGTCGGAATTGCTGGCGGCCTGCCGCCGTACGCCGCGCGCCTGGGTCGTTCGGGGCTTGCGCCGCCGCGCCGCGCCCCGCCCCATCGCCTACAGCAACCTGGGGGTCATCCCCGCCGGGCTCCGGTTCGGGGACTGCCCGGTCACTGGCGGGTTCCTCACGCAGGCGTACCGGCACGCGGGCGAGTTTCAGCTGGGGATCAGTACGTTTAACGGCGAAACGCCGACCACGACGCTGTCGTGTGCGGTGACCGGGCCGGTGGCTGTCGCCGATGTCCGTGAACATGTTTTACGCGAGGTCGCGGGAGAATGTGCAGCCTGGGCGGCGGCTGATGCGCATCCTTTCGCCAGCGGCCACCCACTCGGGTAAGCTGGGGCGATGATCGACTGGGTTCAGGGGCAACCATTTGTCCTGGCCGCCGCGTTCCTGACGGGGGTCGCCGCAGTCCGCTCGCAGTCAACGTACTGGCTCGGACGGGGCATCCGGGCGGGGGTCGTACGGACTGCCTGGGCGCGGAAAATTGCCACCGACAAGGAGCAGCGCGTTGTGCGACAGCTGGAGCACTGGGGCTGGCCCGTCATCCCGGTGAGTTTCCTGACCGTCGGCTTCCAAACTGCCGTTCAACTGACGGCGGGTCTGCTCGGCTGGCGCTGGCCCCGGTACACGCTGGCGGCCATACCCGGCTGGCTCGCGTGGGGTTGCGTGTACGCCGCCGGTGGGCTGGCCGCCTTCG
>JAIRVA010000153.1 GCA_031254155.1 Propionibacteriaceae bacterium | reverse complement strand
GTTTGAACCCCCCCCAACCCGCCCCCGCCGGACGCCCCGGCCGCGGATGCGGTGATCGGGGTGGGCCACACCGCGGCGGAGTGGGTCGCGGGAGCGGGGCGGCCGCCCGAGGACGAGGGGCCAGCCCCCGCCACTGAAGGGACAGTGTTTGTAGCTCGGACGTGGTTCGGGGACCAGGGCCGACGACCCCCGGACCACGACGATCCCGCCGCGGAGTCCGAGGAGCGTGAGCATGAGTAGACCCGGTCCCACCGAGGTGAGCGTCGCGGTGGTCCGGGTCCGCGTACCGGCGAAAATTAACCTCGCTCTTTGTGTGGGGGCGCGACGGCCGGACGGGTACCACGAGCTGTCCACCGTTTTTCAAGCCGTTTCGCTGTACGACGAAGTGACGGCGGCGGCGGCGGACGCGACGACGTGCGAGGTACGCGGGGCCGAGGCACACAAGGTCGGGCCCGGCGAGGACAACCTGGCCTACCGGGCGGCGCGGCTGTTGCAGGCGGAGTACGGAGTGCGGGACGGCGTCCATCTCCTTATTGACAAGCGGATTCCCGTCGCCGGGGGCATGGCCGGGGGGTCGGCTGACGCGGCGGGCGCGCTCCTGGCGTGTGCGCGGCTGTGGGGGCTCGACGCGACGCCGGACGATCTCCGCGAGCTGGGTGGCCGGCTCGGCGCCGACGTCCCGTTCCCGCTGATGGGCGGGTGTGCCCTCGGGCTGGGGCGCGGCGAGCGGCTGTACCCGACGCTGAGCCGTGGCACGTTTCATTGGGTCTTGGCTTTCGCCCGCCGGGGGTTGTCGACGCCGGCGGTGTTCCGGCGGTACGACGAACTGGTTGGTCCGGGGGGACCGGCCGCGGGCGCGGCCGTACCGACGGCGCTCATACAGGCTCTGACAACGGGGAACGTCGACCAGGTCGCGGCGCTGCTGACGAACGATCTGACGGAAGCGGCGTGTGCGCTGGCCCCCGGGTTGCGGACGACCCTGGCCGTGGGCCGTGACGCCGGGGCGCGGGGGGCGATCATCTCGGGCTCGGGCCCGACGGTGGCGTTCCTGGCCGCGGACGCGGCGGCGGCGACCGACCTGGCGGTGGCCCTGTCGTCGGAGGGGGTCGCGCGGGAGGTCCGTCTAGCGACCGGCCCCGTACCGGGGGCCACCGTCGCCCCCCCGATCCCCGCGTTAGTATGAAAACGCGCCAGAAAGCGGCGGTTTCCGCCGCGTTAGTATGAAAACGCGCCAGAAAGCGGCGGTTTCCGCCGCGTTTTCATACTAACGCGGAACGGAGGCGGGAAGCCTGACGGTACAGTTACAGGTCGCCGGTCCGACTCATCCAGCGGTACGCGAACCAGCCCAGCGGTATGCGAATCCAGTAGGTGACAAGCCGGAATAGCAGAATCACCGACGCGGCGATGCCGGCGTTGACCCCGTAGGACACCAGAGATGCGGACTCGGCGACCTCGATGGCGCCCATGCCGCCGGGGGTCGGTACGACTGACCCCGCCGACGTACCCAACAAGTACACGATCGCCGCCGCAACGTACGGCAGGTCGACCTTGAACGCGAAGGCCGCCCACTGCAGCGCGGTTATGTACGACGCGACCAGAATGATGTTGCCCAGGATGCCGAGCGCCAGGCGGTACGGGCTGGAGAACAACTCGACCAACCGGGGCCAGGTTTGTCGGAGCAGAGGGCCGATCCGCGCGAGGAGCCAGGCGCGCGACCGCGGGATCACGAACACGACACCGACGGCGACCGCTACCACCAGTACCGCCACCAGCATGCCCGGTGTCACCTCGAAACCGGAGAACAGGGCCGACCCGGTGACGGCGGTCAGGACGACGAGCGTCAGGACGACAACGACGACGTTCGCCACCTGTGCCAGGGCGACGGTGGCGGCGGCAACGGGGGTGGGGACTTTCTTTTTGACGAGCATCCGCAGGTTGATGGCCGCCGGCCCGAGTCCGGCGGGGGCGGCCAGAGCGACGAACGCCGCCGAGACCTGGCACGCGTACACTCGCCAGAAACTGAGTTTGACAGGGGAGAACGCCATTAGGGCCATCGCACCGCCCGCGTACCCCACGAGCCCGAAGCCGAACGCGCCCACCGCCCAGCGCCAGTCCGAACCGCGGATCGCCTCGACGACCTGGGTGAGGTTGAACGTCGTCAAGACGACGACGATGACGACCATGAGGAGGACGGTCATGATGATCGTCCGGACCCCCACCCGCGTGATCTGGGCCGGCGACACCGGCGCGTCCGGGATGTCCTGAGCGAGTTCGGTCCGCAGTTTGGCCAAGACCTCTTTGGGGGCGGTGAGACGGTCGCGGGTGGGCTTGGGTACGGCGGGGATCTGCAGCAGCGGACCCAGGGGAGCCAACTGTTCTTCCGTCAGGGCCCGTGACGCCGACGCCATCGCCCGCGCGGGGTCGACCTTGGTCGCGATGAGCGCGATCATCTGCGTGAGATCGATCCGCAACGCCAATTCCGGCGAGGCCACATCGCCCGCCTCCCAGCCGAGGACCCAGATCGCGGACGTGGGCGCATCCGGCTCGCGGGACAGCCGGAAACAGTCCGGTGTCAAGGTACGATGGGCGATCCCGCAACGGTGGGCGCGGAGGATCTGTGCCCACATGGCGTCGAGGATCTCGTCGGTCACCTGCTCGGGTTCGAGATCCGCGAAGGACACCGACGGGGGGGTCGCCTCGCGGACGATGATCATGGAATCCTCGGCCTCGGCGATGGCGAGTACGGCGGGAGTGGCGACGCCGGCCGAACGTACTGTGTAAGACAACAGGGCGGTACGCTCAGCGGTTTGGCGCAGTGACAAGGCCGGACGCCGCTCGACGGCGCGCGAGCGGAGGTACCGCCACAGGCGGACGGTCACGCTCATCACCTGCCGGTCGCCGTCGAGGACGATGACGTTGTAGATGCGGTCGGCGAGGGTACGCATGACGTACAACCGGTGGTCCGAGAAGAACTGCGGTGTCTGGACCCCGGGAAGGGTCGCGCCGGTTTCCGAGACGCGGACGGTCGAGACCCGGTCGATGCGGACGGGGGCGAAACCGGCACGCTGGATCCCTTCGACGAGCGCGGTACCGTGGGCGCGGCGCGAGGCGACGCCCAGGCCGTACCGCACCGCGTACCCCATCATCCGGCCGACCAGCAGCGCGATCGCCATACCGGGCAGCGACGTGGTGGTGGTCACAACCGCGACAACGACCGAGATCCACAGCAGGTTCCACGACCAGGTGATCGTGGGCCGGCTCGCCGGGGTCGCGACGGCGGTGAGCAGGCCGGTGATCGCGGCGACGTACGTCGGGATCGTAATGCTGCTGCCCGTACCGCGGTGGATCGACAGGCCCGTGACAAGGGCTTCCGGGTTGAGCGCTGCCAAGACGAAGACGAGGAGAATGGCGACGACGATGCCGCCGATCAGGCCCATGAGACCCCGGAGGGCGACGACCGGATAGCGCCGCAGCAGCAGGTCCAGTCCCACCGCGACCGGCGGGAACAGGATCACGATCATCTCAAGAACGGTCTGGGGAACGAACAGGATGCGTTGCAACAGGACCGCGAAGGCGCGCACGTCCGCCGCCATGCCCTCGGTCGTATTGTGGGCGTAGACGACCATGAGGCAGACCAGCGCGATGCCCAGCGCGCACGCGAGGATTCCGACGAGGTCCGAGAGGTTGCGCACCATCGCCGCGGGGCTGTCGTGGACGCCGACGCGCGCTTCGGGTTGAGTTGCCGGCGGGGCCGGTGCATCTGCGCTCATGGTTAATGCGATTCTATCGGCAGTCTGGGGGTCGCGGGGGGAGGGAAGGGGGCGAGTACGGGTACGACGGGGGAGAAACCGGGCCGGGTGACGAGTGTTTTAGCCCTTGGGGAAACCCTGGTCGAGGTGGTGCATCCCGTTCCAGGCCAGGTTGACAAGGTGGGACGCCACCTCCTCCTTGGTGAACTCGGGATTGTCGAGCCACCACTGGCCGGTCATCGCGACGAGGCCGGTCAGGGCCTGGGCAATGAGGGGTACCGCTTTCGGGTCGAACCCCCGGTCCTCAAACCGCGGGATGAGCAGACCTTCCACGCGGACGATCACGTCGTTCAGGATGCTCGCGAACCCGGACCCGCCGAACTCGGAGGAGTCCCGCATGATGATCTGGAAACCCTCCGGGCACGACTCGATGTAGTCCAGCAGTGCCAGGGCGGAGACCTCGATGAGCCGGCGCGACCCCGCATTGGGGTCGGTGAGGGAGACCCGCAGGGCGCGCAGCAAGGTGTTGACTTCGCGGTCTACCACCACCGCGTACAATCCCTCTTTCCCGCCGAAGTGCTCGTAGATGATCGGCTTGCTGACGCCCGCGCGGGCGGCGATCTCTTCGATCGACGTACCGTCGAAGCCCTTGTCCGCGAAACACCGCCGTGCGACGTCGATTAGTTGGTCGCGTCGCTCAGCCGCGGTCATGCGGCGGCGGTAGGAACTTGGTTCTTCCATCGGTACCAGTCTGGCCCATCGCGCGGATTACGCAATCACGACGCACCGGGGAGAGCCGGAACCCAAGCCTTGGCCAGTGAGATGTGCCACTGCGTCCGCGGGGTCATACCTCAACAATCAGGGTGATGGGACCGTTGTTGACGAGACTGACCTCCATGTGGCCCCCGAAAACGCCGGTCTCGACGTGGGCGCCGAGGCCCCGGAGGGTGTCGACGAAGTGGTCGAAGATGGGCTTGGCGACGTCGGCTTTGGCGGCGGCGTCCCAGGAGGGCCGCCGGCCCTTGCGCGTGTCGGCGTACAAGGTGAACTGGCTCACCACCAGTAGCGGCGCGCCGAGTTCCGACGCCGACACGTCGCCCCGGCTCCAGGCGGCCGGGTTGACCTCGCCGCCCGACAGGATTCGTAGTCCCCACACTTTCGTCGCGAGTCGTTCGGCCTTGTCAAACGTGTCGTCATGGGTGACGCCCACCAAGAGGAGTAGCCCCGGTGCATCCAGGCGGCCGACAACCTCACCGTCCACCCGGACCTCGGCCTGGAGGGCTCTCTGTACTACGGTTCTCACGGGTACCTCCTTGGGGTTGGTGCAAGAGTGTGCGCTTGGGTGTCGTCTACCGCGCTCAAACGCACACTCTAGCGGCGAGTTCGGCGGCGAGCTGCCAGTAGCGGGCCCGGGGCTCGGCGGGGAGCGTACCCAGGGTGCGCGGGTCCCAGCCCTTGTCAGACAGCGAATCGGCCGCGTAGAGGAAAGAGTGGAGACTGACCCCGCGGAACTGGGCGACGGCCGCCAGCGCGGACACCTCCATGTCGACGGCCACGCAACCCTCCGCGACCCGCTTGGCCAGGTTGGCCTGCGTCTCCCGGAAGAACGCGTCGGTCGTCCACACCCGGCCCACCGTGTGGGGTACGCCCAGCTCGCCGAGGATCGCGGCGGTCTTTTCCGCTGTCGGGAGGGTGATGTAGTCGCCCGCCGGCGCGTAGTGGTAGCTCGTACCCTCGTCCCGGTAGGCGGCGGAGGGTACGATGAGCTGGCCGTCGGCGAGCCCGGGTACGAGGGCCCCGCACGTACCGAACGCCACAAAACGCCTCACTCCGAGTGCGATCGCCTGTTCCATGACCGCCACCGCTCCCGGAGCGCCGACCGGCGAGAGGCACCCGGCAAGAGTACGGCCAGCGTACGTGAATTGCCTTGTCATCCCGGAGTAGATCGGGGAATCGACCGTCTCCTCAAGGTGGAGATCGGTGAGTGGCGTCGTGTCGTACTGTCGCAGGAAGGCCGCGTACGTCCGGGCCTGGAAGGTGATGACCAGGGCCTCCGGGAGGGCACCGCGCCCGGCGACGATCTGCGCGGGCGTGATGATTTCCGGTGTGTCCGGGTCGAAACTCTGCCAGATCGCCACGGCGAACCCCCTCGGGACGGTGATAGGTCTATCCTATCCGCCGCCCTCCCGCGTCGCCGCCGTCCCCTGCCCCCTGCCCCTGCCCCCGCGCCCTGCCAGATCCGCGAAAGCGTTAGAACGGCACGAATTCGGCCCGCCAGGGGCGCGTTTTCATGCTTTCGAGATCGGAAG
>JAIRVA010000141.1 GCA_031254155.1 Propionibacteriaceae bacterium | reverse complement strand
CGGATCCCCTGGCCAGGTAGACCAGGAGACAGGTGAGCTGGGCGGACGCGGAGAGGTTCCACCGGCTCTGCTGGTTCGTGAGGTCGCGCGCCATCGCCTCCACCGTCTGCCGGACCGCGCCGGCCACGCTCTCGGCCCGGGGGATCACGAGGGCAGGCACGCCCCGGCCGCCGTAGAGCACCTTCAGGAAATAGTCGGCGAACACGCCGACATCCTGGCCGAGGTACCCAGGCGACGTGGTGATGGCGCGTGGCCGGATCATGACGCTCGCCACGCAACTCGCCGGTCCGATGTCGATGACGTGGGCGAGCCGCGGGGCGGTCAGAACGGCCTCACCCTGGGTGAGCCGGGTACTGCCGCCGGGGAGCAGCAACTGGGCTTCCCCGTAGTAGACGTAGCTCAGCTTGAAGAAGTCCCGCCGGTGGATTTCCTTGACCGGTGACCCGGTGAACAGCACCAGCGCGCAGTCCTGGCCGGGGGCGAAGAACAGGCTGTCCAGCGCGAGCCGGGGCTCACCAGGCAGCACACCTTCGACCCACCACGTCGTCGGGGACGCCTGCCCCGCGGCCTCGTGCCCGCGAATGATCGTCCGCATGTCCGCACTGACACCCGCGGGGATCGCAGCCCGCCGGGATGACCGGCCCGTCACCGTCGCCTTCATGGTTTCGTCTCCTCTCCAGCGGGTCCGACCCGCGGCTCCGCGCCGTACCCCCGCCCCGGCTACGTACATAACAGCTTGGTAAAGAACTTAAGGGTTTGCTTGACAGGGGTTGCACCGTTTCCGTAGTCTATCCATCGTCAAATGAATCGTTTCAATTGCGGCAAGGAGGCCCTAGTGGACCAGACGCCAACGCTGGAACTTCGCGGAGTTTCCAAGCGCTTCGGGTCCGTCGTCGCCCTGGCGGACGGCCAGCTCACCCTGTACCCCGGTTCGATTCACGCCCTCATCGGTGAAAACGGGGCCGGGAAGTCCACCCTGGTGAAGATCATCGCCGGGTTGTACCACCGCGACTCCGGTGAGTTCTGCTTGAACGGGGCACCCGTCGAGTTCCGTACCACCGCCGACTCCAAAGCCGCCGGGGTCGCCGTCATCTACCAGGAGCCGACCCTCTTCCCCGATCTCTCGGTCACCGAGAACATCTTCATGGGCCGCCAGCCCTTGACCCGCTTCCACATGATCGACAAGGCCGCCATGCGGGCCGAGGTGGTCGCCCTGACCGAGCGCCTCGGCGTACCCATCGCTCCCGACCGCCTCGCCGCCGATCTGTCGATCGCCGACCAGCAGATCATTGAGATCGCCAAGGCCATCTCGCTCAATGCGAACGTCCTCATCATGGACGAGCCGACCGCCGCCCTGACCGGCGTCGAGGTGGAGCGGCTGTTCGCGGTCGCCCGGTCGCTGCGCGACGAGGGCAAGGCCCTGCTCTTCATCTCCCACCGTTTCGAAGAGGTCTTCGCCCTCTGTGACACCGTCACGGTCATGCGGGACGGCGCGTACATCTCCACGGGTGCCATCGCCGACACGACCGAAGCCGGACTCGTCCGCCAGATGGTCGGGCGCGACTTGGGCGAACTGTTCCCCAAGCTGGACGTCCCGGCCGGCGCACCCGTCCTCGAGGTCGCGCGCCTGAACTCCGCCGGTACGTTCGCCGACATCTCCTTCACCGTCCGGGCGGGCGAAATCGTCGCGCTGGCCGGGCTCGTCGGCGCCGGCCGCAGCGAGGTCGCCCGGGCGGTCTTCGGCGTCGACCCGTACGATTCGGGGACGGTGACGGTCGTCGGCCAGCCCCTGCCCAGACACAACCCCCGGGCCGCCATGACGGCTGGCGTCGGCCTTGTCCCGGAGGACCGGCGGCGCCAGGGGCTGATCATGCCGGCGCCCGTCCTGCGCAACATTACCGACGCCATCCGGAGCACGATTTCGAAGCACGGCTTTGTCACCGCCCGGATGGAACAGGGGCCGGCGGCCACGTGGAGTGCGGCGCTCGAGGTCAAGTGTGCGGCCCTCGACGCCCCCACCGCCACCCTGTCGGGTGGCAACCAGCAGAAGGTCGTCCTCGCCAAGTGGCTGGCTGCCCAGCCCAAGGTCCTCATCATCGACGAGCCGACCCGCGGGATCGACGTCGGCACCAAGTCCGAGGTCCACCGCCGGATGTCCGAACTCGCCGCGCAGGGCCTCGCGATCCTCATGATCTCGTCGGAGTTGCCGGAGGTGCTCGGCATGGCCGACCGGGTGCTCGTGATGTACGAGGGCCGGATCACCCGCGAACTCAGCCGGGCCGAGGCGACATCCGAGTCCGTGATGTACGCGGCCACCCACGCGACGGGAGATGTCCAATGAATGCGCTCCAAACCCTCCTGCGCCGCCGCGAGGTGAGCATCCTGCTCGTCGCGGTCATCCTCCTCGCGGTCACGACGGCCGTCAACCCACGGTTCCTCTTCTCGCTCGACGGGTGGCGCAACCTCTGGGTCAACCCCGCGATCCTGTTCGTCCTCGCCATCGGGGAGGCGTTCGTCATTATCAGCAAGCACGTCGACCTCTCGGTTGGCTCGGTGATGGGGCTCACCGCCTTCAGCCTCGGCATGCTCCACACCCTGTGGCCCACCCTGCCCGTCCCGCTCGCCTTCGTCATCGGTATCGCCATCGGCGCCACGTTGGGCTTCGTCAACGGGAGCTTGGTGGCGGTGGCGAAGGTACCGGGGATGGTGATCACGCTGGGGACGATGTACGCGTACCGCGGTATCGACGTGGTCTGGGCCGGCTCGCGGCGCATCAACGCCTCCGAACTCAACCCCGATCTGCTGAGCCTCGGCGTGGCGGCCATCCCCGGCGTCCGGATCCCCATCATCACGGTGATCGCGCTCGTCGTGGTCGCCCTCGCCGCGTGGTACCTCTCCTCCACCCGCTCCGGGCGCGAGTTCTACGCCATCGGTTCGGCCCCCGAGGCGGCCGTACTCTACGGCCTGCCGACCGGGCGGCGCATGCTCGCCGCCTTCACCATCTCCGGCGCCTGCGCGGGCATGGCCGGGGTCCTGTTCGTCGCGCGGTACGGGACCATCGCCTCCAACGCCGGCACGGGGTACGAGTTGCAGGCCATCGGGGCCGCCGTCATCGGCGGGATCGCCATCGTGGGCGGCTCCGGGACGGCAGTGGGGGCGGCCTTCGGCGCGTTCCTGCTGGCGACGATCAACTCGGCCCTGCCGATCCTCGGCGTCCAGGACTTCTGGCAGAAGGCTGTCCTCGGCGCGCTGATCCTCGGCGCCATCATCCTCGACCGGGTGCTCGCCCACCGACGAGCCCGGCGGGCCCACGCGGAAAGGCTATTGTCATGACCGGCACCGCCACTACCCAACGGGTCCACACGCACCCCGCCTGGCGCCGCGTCCTCGCCACCCGCGAGACGGCCATCATCGCCCTGGTCATCGTGGTCATCGCCGCCGCCTCGCTGTGGGTACCGTTCTTCGCCCAACCGCTCACCATGTTCAACCTGCTGCGCGACACGATGACGGCTCTCATGATCGCCCTGCCCATGACGCTGATCATGATCACCGGCGACATTGACATCTCCGTCGGTT
>JAIRVA010000129.1 GCA_031254155.1 Propionibacteriaceae bacterium | reverse complement strand
TGGATCCCGTGCCCCAGTCCGACGAGGACACGCAGGTGATCATGGACGCAGCCGCCCGGCTGGCACCCCTGTTCACGCCCCGGACGCAGGTCTACGTTCACCTCGTTCCCGACGCGTTGACTGATCCGGACACGGTTACCCGGGTCGAAGAGTACGGCCCGGTGCTGGCCCGTCAGATTGCGGCGCTGACCCAGGGTTCGAAAGTCCGGGTGACGCCGGTGGTGCATGTGGACGGGGCCGGGATCACGGTGGACCAGTACGAGATCCCCCACAAGATGCGGGAGCACGTGTTGTTGGCTCACCCAGTGGAGTGTTTCCCGTACTCTTCCCGCGAAACCCGCCACCTCGACCTGGACCACATCCGGCCCTACGTCCTAGGGTTGCCTGGCCAGACCAGCTCGGCTAATCTGGCCCCGCTCTCCCGGCGGGCGCACCGGTTGAAGACTCATGCGGGTTGGCAGTTCGACCACCCCGACCTCGGAACCTACGTGTGGCGTTCCCCCGCCGGACAACAAGCCGCCGTCACCCCCCACGGCACACTACGCTACCCCGCGCGACAGTAACCCGCCAGCGTCCCAGGCCAGAAGGCGGACCGGGTCGACGCGGGCTTGTACGAGCAGGCGGAGGATACCTTGTTCAAGATGGGCGTCGGCGTTTCCCAGGCAATCACGATGCTCTTCCGCCGGGTGGTCATGGAACAACGACTTCCGTTCACTTCGGCCGTGGTCAAGTCCCTCGACCTCACCGATCCTGCCGACGTGAACACTTTCTGTGCCCAACTGCACAATAACTCGGACGGTTCCGGTGGTAACGAAGCCTGACAGGTAGCGAGTGATCAGCATTACGTTGCTCTCATGGCTCTCGGCGAATGCGCGGGTTCGCAACTGGCTCAGCCGTGCTCAGAAGGGCGGTTCCTTTGCGTAGGCCAGAAACTCTTCGTGGGGGGTTCGTTTTATGTCCCACGACTTCGTGAAATCAACAGGCCGCATGCGAGACTCGGCGACAGTCAGGAGGAGGTCGTGCTTCGCTCGTGAGATCCCAACGAAGAAAGTTGAAGAGGTCTCCTCCCGCCCCTTCTGATCTTTGTGCCAGAAGAGTTGGCGTTCTACGCCGAGGATGATCACCTTGCCGAACTCCAGCCCTTTACTCTTGTGAATGGTGAGTATCCGAACTGAGTCATCTCCCGAGAGCTTCTTAAGCGCCAATCGGATGTCGTTGTCGATGCGGAGATGGTCGGCTAAGGCGGTCAGTGTCTCGTCAATCACGTCCTGCAGGCGAGAGCCCTGCTGGTAAGTCACCGAAAGCGCTACCACGGTCGGCTTGGTAACGAGTTTGAGGAACTCGTCCACAATGCCTTTCCAGTCCGGATAAGTCATTGCACTCATCCTGGCCTGGGCCTTGGCTCGCTGGTCGTATAGGAATCGACGGATAGAACTCTCGAACCGTTGGGTGGACTCGTCGTCAAAGCCGGCTCTCGTAACGGCGCTTAGGAGTCGTTGGTACGGGCCGGCCTGACGGTTTGCGACGAGAACTCGAAGTAGGTCGAGGATCAGCGCGGCTACAGGCTCAGCGGTCAGGTCTTGCAGGGAGGCCTCATCGCGCGTGGCAATGCCGAGGCGGAACAACTCAGCCACCACCTTGGCGGCGACGATTGCGGGCTGTTGCCTCACCAGGACAGCAATCTCCTTGGGTGGCGTCCCTTCCTGCGTCCATCGCTGAACTTGGACCGCCACCGTCTGTGCTTCTTCATCATCGTTACTGAATCTCATGACGTCGACCCGTCCTGCAGTTCCCGGGATAGCATCGGCGGGGACCGCCGAACTGGGGGCCATGGCTTTGATCATGCGGTTCTGCATTCTGCGGAGGACAGGGTCCGAGCGATAGTTCTGACGGAGGATGAGATCGTCCCGCGCATTGAAGTCGGTTGCGAACGTCTTTAGGATGCCGTCGAGAGCGCCGGCCCAGCTCATGATTCTCTGCATCGTGTCTCCGACTGCGGTCAACACCGCCGGACTATCGAGGAAGGCGCGCTTTACCAGTTCGTACTGGCACCTGGTGGCGTCTTGGAACTCATCCAGGAACACGTGACTGTAGGTCTGGCGGAGTCCGTTCAGTGCATAACTTGAGCGCTCTAGTACCTCAATGCCGAGCGGAACCAGATCGTTGAAGGTGATCTGTTGATGCAGGATCCGGCGTTCCGGGTCGATTGTGTACATGGGTGAGAGAGCGTGTTCGGGTGTCAGTACGAGCCGATAGTTGTCGATGAGGTGTTTAGCGAAGGCGTGGAATGTGTAGCTGTCGAGCCGTCCAGCAAGATCGTTTCCACAGCGGCGACGTACCCTGTCCCGAAGGTTCTTGGCCGCATCAGTCTTGAATGAAATCGCCAGAATCCTCATCGGATACGGGCACGCCCCCGTTCGAAGCAAGAAGTCGGCCCGCTGCGCCAACAATTCAGTCTTGCCTGAACCAGGGCCGGCCGTAACCACAACGTTACATTCTCTTTCTCGGATCGCTTCGTCTGCGCTGGATTCAAGGATCATGTCATCTGCGGCATGCCAGTCGTTCGCGTTTATCATTCGGGTAGTGACTTCAGTTCGTCCTGGACATGCGAGATTAGGCGGTTAAGCGGTTCGGGGGTAGCTTCCCTAAGCTCGCCATCCTCAAGCATTGCTAGCGCTCCGATGTGGCTGGCTGGCTTACTCCCGGAAAGGAAGAGGCGTCGGTAATCACCAAAGAGTTTTACCACGCCCACGTCCAGATGGCTTATGTTGGCATGGTTCTTTCCGAGAACGGCGCTAATGTCTGAGTCGGAAGGGGCGTCCGGATGGACATCGTAGGCCGCGGGAAAGGCCTCCATCATCATGATATCTATGTCAATTGGGTAGGAGAAGAAGACTCCATGTCGTTCGAGACATTCTAGTGGTCCGGGCTTTTCACTGTACGCAGGAAAGTGCCCTTCGTCATCCCACTTCGGGAGCGAGGCGATGTCTTCCGGTTTGAACGTGCGGCGTCGCTTAATGAGCTGGTTACACGCATACTGAATGCGTCCCCAACCGCCACCGAATCGACCATAGTCTAGGTCGAGCAGGGTGAAGTAAGGGATCTTAAGGTTGTCAAGTAGTCTCCAGAAGTGATGCACATGTCGACCACCGAGAGGTACGACCGAAATACCGGCGTCGTCTTCCGTCAGTCCAGCGGCGGCGAGAACTCGGGGGAGTACGACCTGCTCGCTGGCACCTTCGCCGAGAATGACCAGTCGAGCGAAGTACAACTCGGGGAACGCCCGGACCGCTTCGCGAACGTACTTTGCCGCGTCGTCCTCGGCTTCCGGCAGTACGATGGTGTGGACCGTCGCCACGCGGTTGTCGTTGAGTCGGAGAAACCTAATCGCTTCCGGGGCTACACGTCTGAGCATTGCAGGCGAGTGAGTCGCTACCACGCCTTGGAGATCACCCTTCTTGGATGCGTCGCAGATGAGCTTGTTGATGCGCCCGAGGTACTGGGGTGACAGGCTGTTCTCGGGCTCTTCAATTGCAAGCATCATATGTACGGGTGCTCGCAACTTGTCGGGGTCGAGTGATGTCTCCTCGCCTGCCAGGCTTCGATGGACAACAGACTGCCATGCTACAACCATCGACATGTAGAGCAACGACTTTTGGCCGTCACTGAGACGATCATAGTCAAAGGGCTGATTGGTGATCGACGGTGTGAACTGGAGAGTCAGCTGCTTTAGTATGCTCCCAAGATCTCCGTGTCCGAACGCCACTTGGGGGTTCTGAAGGAAGTCACCGTGGTGCAGCTCAGCCCAGCTCTGCTTCAGCGCTTTGTCAATTGCGTCGACCGCGTCATTGTTCTCCATTGAGGATGTCATATCACTCGCCAGGTTTTCGATCTTCTGCCGCTGCTCGGTCCAGTCTGCAGCGCGAAGGATTCGGCCCAGAAGTGATGCCACAGAGTACGAGATGTGGTCTGCTGGGTCTCTGCGGGCGGGCAGGTAATGGACCTCAATTGCTGATCTCTCGTGGTGAGGCATGTCGGACCTGGCCACTGGCTCGCCATCGTTGCCAACGCTGGTGATGCACTCGATGCGTTGCTCTACGAATCCATCCGGTTCTAGAACAGCTGTGAGGCGAATTCTGACAAGCGGTGGGCCATCCGGATCGTCAAGCGCCATGTGAGAGAAGAATGG
Organism: Propionibacteriaceae bacterium; assembly: GCA_031254155.1. Taxonomy (GTDB): domain Bacteria; phylum Actinomycetota; class Actinomycetes; order Propionibacteriales; family Propionibacteriaceae; genus WQYJ01. The sequence continues at coordinate 9,240 of JAIRVA010000129.1, read as the reverse complement.
AGGAACTGAGGCATGCCGGGAGGTGTCGCGCGCTTCCTCGAAATTGATATCTACCTCGATCCACAGTTCCGTACCTGCCTTTTCGGTCGGCGCGAAAGGCACATGGAAATCTTCGGGACGTACATCCCGCAGTGCCCGCGATGGGCTAAACATACGCGCCAGTGCCACGATCACCGCCGTCTTCCCCGAGCCGTTCGGTCCAAGGAGGTAGGTGAGAGGGTCCAGAGCGATGGTTGTCGGCTCCGGGCCGAAACACCGGAAACCCTTTATGCGAACTCTTGTGATCTGCACGGTTTGCTCTCCTGTCTATCTCGGTTCATTCAGTCCGTGGCGAAGCCGCTGTCGTCGAACTTGAGGGTGTGGGCGTTTTCGCTGATCGTACGGACCTCCGCTTCGGTGAAACCGGAGGGCTTGCGGGCTTGGATGTCGATGACGATTTCCAACTCGGCCCCGGCTCCCTGCAGGCGCTCCAAAACTTCCTTGCTGATGGTGGAAAAGCTGGAGCCGTACCGCTGTGGGTTCAGCTTCACCTGGCCGAAGAAGCGGGTCGGCGTTCGCTCCACGACCTCCGGCGCGGGCGCGGGCGGGGGAGTGCCGGGGCTGATGACCGGCACGCCCGGCTGGCCGGGTTGACTCCGGTCGGCCGTGACGGGGGGCGCCGTCCTCGCCTGTCCGGCCAGTCGGTCGGCTTCGGCCTGCGCGCTGGCGACGTCGTAGTCAACCAGCAATGTGTTGTCGGTGACTTGGATGGTCGTGCCGGGTTGTGGCGGTACGACCAGTCCGACGTACCGGGCCGCCGCGACATCATAACTGGTCGCCAAAGCAAAGCGTTCGTCGCCGACCATGATCGTCATCGCGGCTTGCCGTACTGCATCGTCTAGCACAGCGCGACGGCTGAGCCTCGGCAGGTACGGGTACCGGGTGAAGTACGCCCAGACTTCGCCGACGCTGATGTGGCCGTCGGGCCAGGCGTTTCTCAGGTTGCCGTGCAACTCGAGGCCGAGGACTTGGGGGCCGTAGGTGGTGACCAGTTGGGCGTCGCGTTTGAGCCGGTCGGAGACCTTTTCGGCCATCGACCGGCCCGAGTCGGCGACCCTGTCGACGGTCAGAGTGAACGGTTGGGTGGGGTCGTCCTGGGTCGGGTACAGCGCCCACACGAACGTGTCTCGCAACCGGTCGTTCACCGTCTCCGAGTTGCTGCGCACCGAGTCGTCGGTCTGGCGTTGCTGTTGCGCAGTCAGGTTCATCGTGTCGGCGCTCGCCTGGACTTTCTTCCAACCTAAGTACGTCCGCACGGCCGACTCCAGCGATTCCAGCATCCCCTGGTCGGCGGCCAGGAAGACCAGCGCGTTGCGGTGGACGCGCTGTCCGGAACCTTTGGCCTCGATGGCAGAACGCACCCACCGGTGCACCTCAGACTCCGCGCCGTCGTTCTTGTGCCGCGCATGGCGCGGGTGGACGATGACCAGCCGGGTTTCTTCCAGGTCGGGGATGTCGCCGGACGACTCGGGGGCGATGTGGACGCGGTCAAACTCGCCGCGCTTGCGGTCCTCGGCGCGGAGACGCTCCACAATCTCGTTCCACACCATCTCTGGGTCTTCCCGCAGTCGTTCGGCGTAGTCAGAGGCGGTTTTGGTGACCGAAGCCTGGGTGTCGAACCAGTAGTGGCCCTGCTCGACGTAGAAGTACGTGGACTGCTGCTCCAGCGCCTCCAGCGCGACGGCGAAGTTGCCGAGCGCATCACCGGGCTGGGCGGTGCCGAGCCACACGTACTGCTTGTCCAAACCCTTGCGGGTGGACTTGGCTCTAGGGGCCGCGCCGAAGAAGATCGTCCGCGCGACCCGGCGCGTGGTGTGCCGCTGGCCGAGCGCCGTACGGGCGTTGTCGATCTGCGCGGCCGTCGACGTCGGGCCGTCGACGTCACGGTCGATGATCGGCTTCCACTGGTCTTCCAGGTACTGCGTCAGATCGGTGTTGACGCTGGCCGCGTCCAGCGGCACGTTACCGGGCAGGATCAGCGGCGACGTGTCCCCGGAAGCCCACAGCTCGTGCACGATGGACGACACCAGTTTCAACACACCACGGGTACGTTGGAACCGCTCCAGGGTCGACCAGTCCTCATACAACCGGTCCAGCAACTCGGGGTGCAACGGGTACGACGACCGGATGCGTTTCTCGTAGTCATCACTCGTGCTCGACGCCTCACGGGGGAACTCGCCCGGCTTCGTCCGGTACATCGCCACAAACGCTTTCGCGACCGCGCCGATCTGGGTGAGACTCGTCGGATCCGGGTTCTGGAACAAGCGGCGGCGGACAATCTCGAACGACTCGTTCTTCGTCGACGGCCGCCACTGGTCAGCCACCCGCCGGATCACGTTCTGCAGCCGCTTCAACGCTAGCTGGCCGTTGCTGCCGCCGATCTCGATGTCGTTGCCGTGACCATCCTCGCTGCTATCGGACGCCGGGATGGATACGACGAGCATCGCGCCGGGCACCGACGCGACCGTCTCCGTCAGGGTCTGCGCGAACGTGAACTGGGTGTCGAACGTCCCCGCGCGCAGGTTGTCCTTGCCGACCAGGTCACGGGCGTACGCCACCCACTCATCGATCAAGATCAACGCCGGACCGTACGCCTCGAGCAACGTGTGCAGCGCGACGCCAGGGCTGGTCCCGTTCGCATCGTCCGCGGCCACTAGGTCGTACGCTGCCCGCCCGCCCAGCTGCCAGGCCAGTTCGCCCCAGATCGTGTACACCTCGGTGCCATCATCCTTGACCAGCGGCGACCCTGCCTTCAGCCGGTTGCCGACGATCACCACCCGGCGCACACCCAGTGACTCCAGCGTGGGTGAGCCGTTCTCCCGCAGCAGATCCTGGACCTCCTGCGGGTACTTCGCGGCGGGCGTACCGCCGAACAGGTGATACAACGCGAGCATCGAGTGGGTCTTGCCGCCGCCGAAGTTGGTCTGCAGGTTCACCACGGGGGAGGCGTTCGGGTCCCCGCCGACCCGCCGGACCGCGCGCGACAACAAGTCACGCAACCCCTCGGTCAGGTACGTACGGGCGAAGAATTCGACTGGGTCGCCGTACTCGGGCGCGGTCGCCTGGCCCGCCGCCACCTGGTACAGATCGGCGGCGAACTCCGAAGCCGTGAACTGGCCCTTCGCCACATCGTCATGTGGCTGGATGACCTCGCGCCACGGCTTCAATCCCGTACCCGGCTCAAGTCGCACGGTCGCCGCCTTCGCCTTGTGCCGGGCCGAGTCCTCGTACACCTGCCGCTGCAAATCCAGCCGGAGCTTGCGGACCTCCTCAGCCGGGTCCGGGGCGTTGACCGCCAACAGCAGACGCTCCATCGTGTCTAGCGCCCTAGTCGTGTCATCCGACGTGAACGGCTCGTTGTGCGCCCAATCGTTGCGGGTCTGGCGCAGCTCCGACGCGTACGCCTGCTGCGGGCGCGACAACGTACCCGCGAACTCCCGCCCGAACTCCGTGATCGCCCGCAACTGTACCGCCGGATCGGTCTTGGACAACGTCTGGCTGCGCCCATCGCGCCCAGCCCACACCTCGTTCCAGTCCGCCCGGCCAGCAAACACCTGCGCCATCACCCCGTCCACCGGGTCCAGCAGACCTTCGGCTAGCAGTTCGAAACCCCGGCTGACTTTGTCCCTGTTACTCAGCGCCATGACTCGTCCTCCTCGTCTTCGGGCAGCGACATGCGGGTTCTGATGTCCTCAACGGAGGGCAGCAGATTTTCGTATAGCTCGGGCAGCGTCTCCAATAGTTGGTACTCGCTGACGCCGATGGGTTTGTTGATGTCCTTGAAGGCGTACTCGGCCACCAATCCGCCCTTGTCTCTGCAGAGCAGCAGGCCGATGGTCGGATTGTCTGAGGCGTCGGCCACCTGCGCGTCCACGGCAGAAACATAGAAATTGAGCTTGCCCGCATACTCGGGCTTGAACCGGCCAGCCTTTAGCTCGATGACGATATAGCAACGGAGCTTGATGTGGTAGAAGAGCAAGTCGATGTAGAAGTCCTCGCCCTCGACCTCGATCCGGTACTGCTGGCCGACGAAGGCGAACCCAGTGCCAAGCTCTATGAGGAACTCGGTGATGTGGCGCACCAACTCGTTCTCGATCTCTCGCTCCACCATGCCGTGCCGGTAGGAAACGAAGTCGAACAAGTAGGGGTCGCGCAGCGTCTCGGCCGCCTGCTCGGCCTGAAGCTCGGGCAGGCGCTCGTCAAAATTGGTCGTCTTGGATGGTAACGCTTGACGTTCGTACACTTGGTGCTCGACGCGGTCCATCAGGCCTCGCTTCGACCAGTGGTTCGCGGCTGCTTGCTCGATGTACCAGCCCCTAGCCAGCGGGTCTCGGACCTTGTCCAGGAGTACGAGATGGCTGGCCCACGGCAAAAGTGCAACCAGCGGTTGCACTTTTCCGAGGTCCGGGTACTCCCGCGCGAAGCGCACCATGTACTTCAGATTCCTGACCGAGAACCCCCGGATGTCGGGGTAGGCGGTGCGGATATCGCGGGCCAGGGTTTCGATGAACTTGTTGCCCCACTCGCTGCGCTCATCGATCACCCGCCCGATGTTCCAGTAGAGCACGACGAGGCCGGTGTTCATGGCTCGGACAGTCGCCTGACGCGCCGCCTCAATCTGGGACTTGATGTCCGTCAGAAGGGTCAGGTAGTCAGGCTCATTGATCAGCATGGGAATCTCCAACATGGTTCAATTGTGCAGTTAGTGACTGCACAATTGGAAGCGTATCTGACAAGGTGGTTCGGGCCGTCACTCAGCCCTCCCGTCGAAGTCGAGCGTATCCTGCCGCGCCTTCGGGCGGGACGCGTCGGCGGCGATCCGCCGGGCCTGGCTTGCCAGGTCACCCCAGGCCGAGACTAGGCCGTTGAACAGGATTGCGTCCTGGGTGTCGCGCTTCTTCTCGGCCTCGTGGAACAACAGGAAGCCCAGTTCCTTCACGGCATCCAGGGATACCTTGCTGGCGACGGCGGGCAGCAAGGTGGCCACCTTCTCGGCGCCGTCTTTCGCCATGATCGCCGCCAAGCGAACGGTGGCTTCCCACACGCTCACGTGAGCATCCGCCTCAGGATCCCAGTCACCCTCCAGCACTGTGGGTGAGAGCAGATTCGCCTTGCCGCCCTTGGCTCCGAAGATGCCTCCGCGCTCCAGCGCTATGGGCGACGTGCCCGTCGCTCGGGCCAGCGTGTCCGCCGTGCCGGAGGACTCGGTCGACCAACCGTACGTGCGGTACCACTTGACCGCGAACCGGGTTTCGGGATCGAAGTCAGACTCCTGCTCGTCCATCACCTGATCCAGTGTCTCGTTGATCAGCGACAAGGCATCGCGGACGGACATGTCCGAACCATCCGGTTCGCGTACGCGGGAGTACCGGGAGAAGATGCTCATACCCGGGCCAATCGCCGCCTGTGCCAAGTCCACCGGGGCGACCGCGCCCTGCATCATCGTTCGCAACTCGTTTGGCAGCTCTTGTTTTAGGGAGGCCAAGAGCGAGCGGCGGGTCGTCACTGGTGCATCCTCTGGGCGAGGGCGACACGCCAAGACGATAGACGACGCCAGCGCGTTGGTGCCGACACTCAGCATTCGTCCTCTGCGCTCACTGCGCACGGGCCACGTCGAGGTGACTTCCCAACCCGTTTTGACTAACCCATCAAGGAGAGTGTGCCAGCCTGTTGAGGCAGTACCGTCGTCGTCTGAGTCTTGCTGCTTGTACGCGTAGTACACAGTCAACAGCTTGTCTACGGGGCCGTCGTAAGCCTCACGGATGTGAGCAAAGACTGCGTTGAAGCCATCCACGAAGAATCTCTCAGCACCCTCCCGGCCATCGTGACGGTACGGGTTTGCGACGAGTTCATCAGCCTTGGGCGTCAGTACGGTCGAGAAGACACCTGGCAGAACAGTACCCAGCGCTCTCTCCTGCCACATATAGAAGAAGTCCGACAGATCTGAATAGCCAACATTGTCATAGTATGGAGGATCGGTGGAAAGGTTCAATGCTGATAACGTGACCGCCGCTGCATTGGCTTGGTTCACATGGCCGGATGGCCACGCAGGTAGCCGATCAAGGGCCTCGGCAGTTGTGGATAGAGCAACTCCGAGGTCACCTGAAGCACCAGCGAAAGGGTTGACCTCAACGAAATCCCATGCCATCGGTATCGCCTGTCGAGCGAAGAGGTTTCTCGTCTGATCGCGAGAGTTCGACCACGTGGCGAGGGAGTTGTTCAGGTCAGTGGTGCGGCTCATACCAAGCCCAAGATAGACGGCTACCGCATCGGCATATGCAGCGGCATCCGCACCGCTATCTTCGAGGCGGGGACCTTCTGGTAAGCCAGCAGCGAGCGCGGCGGCGAGCACCTGTTCCCGAGCTTCGGCCACCAAATCACTGAATGTCGTCATCGCCATCAGCTGCCGGTTCGTGAACAAGTCTGAGAATCGCGTTAGTCCATAGGGCGGTGTCCACACGTTGCGCGGGTCATATGGTAGTTCTTGATTGGGCACGTCATCCGGTCTGGAGACGTCGGCAGCATTCGTCTGGTTCGACGAGGGACTCAGGTAAAGGCGTTCTCGCGAGCCTTCTGCAACCACGGCGATCATGTGCGCACCCATCCGCCCGGCAGTGCCTTCGGCCTTGATCCAGTCCGATGAGATCGGCGTACCATCCGCAATGGACACTCCACCTTGGCGAGTGCGAGTGCCATCCATGTCACTGGTCGGTCCATCTGGATTATGCATCACCTCGTACTGCGCCTGCCCGTCAACCACTGACGCCTTGACCCAGGCTTCTTTGCCCTTCTTCTTGCCCAGCCACCAGGACCGGACCAGCGGTACCTCGATGGGGTTGGCGGGGTTGGGCGACCGTACCGTCCGTGCCCAGATCCACGCGATCACCGTCCGCTCGACACCGTTGTCGTCGCGGACTTTCGGGTAGAGGTGGCCGATCCGCTTAAAGGCTTCATCCCGCATCCACTGGCCGTAGTAGCGTACGTCCTCGGCTAACCCGGTCGCCCGTGGCCAGCCACCGATGCGCTCGGGCGCTCCAGGGTGGACAGGCGGACGGTCGGCGAACTTGGGTGGGATCTCGATCAGGGCCTTGTTGATCAAGACCGCCACGGGGTTGAGGTCGGAGGCGTGGGCCTCCAGCCCGAGACGTTGGGCTTCGAGCGGGATCGTACCGCCCCCGGCGAACGGGTCAAGGATCGCGGGCAGCGTGCCACCATTAGACTTGGCGATCTCGTCGCGGGCCATGGCGAACAGTTCCCGACCGGAGACCGTCCGACCCAGGCGGGGCAACGGGATGCCCTGCGCGTCGGGAGCCGTGTTCTCCCACACGACCATCGCTTCGATCAACTCGTGCAGTCGCTTCCGTTCGGCGTCCTGCGCCGCCTCGGTCGGGAACTCCTCGGGATGGGCCGACGGGTCGTCCACCAGTTGGGCGAACAACACCGCGCGGGCGGTGGCCAGGGGTCGGCGTGCCCACCACAGGTGCAGTGTCGAGGGGTGTCCGTGGCGGATGGACTTCTCCCGCGCCGACTCCTTATTGATCGTCTCGAGCGGCAGTCCGACCTCGATGAGCTTCTTTTTGCGGGGGTGGGTCATGCGTCATCTTCCTCGGGTAGGGGCAGGTTGCGGCGAGCGAGGCGTTCGCGGGCGTTGCGCAGAATCATCTGGAGGCGATCCTCGAGTTCCTGCTTCGGCGGCAGGGCGGTCCAGCACTCGGCGACGACAATGCCCTCCTTGTGCATCTCCAGGAGTTCGATCTGCTCACGCCCGGCTTCGGGACACAGGATGAGACCGATGGGGGCTTCTTCGCCTTCTTGCCGTTCGTGTTTATTGAGCCAAGCCAAGTAGAGCTTCATCTGCCCATAGTTCGCGGCCCGGAACGGGCCGAGCTTCAACTCGACAGCCAAAAGTCGGTGCAGCGGACGCGAGTAAAACAACAGATCTAGGTGGTAATCCTGGTTGTCGATGATCATCCGCTTCTGGCGCTCCACGAACGCGAAGCCTTTACCGACCTCGAGCAGGAAGGTCTCCATCTCGCGGACGATGGCCGTTTCGAGGTCGACTTCCAGGTACGCGTCGTGCAGACCGAGAGTGTCGAGAAAGACCGGGTCGCGAAACGTGTCCAGAGGCACGGCTGAGTTCTCGCCGATCTGGGTGTTAGCAATCTCGCGGCGTTCGTATCCCTTGCGGGCGATGAGGTCCTGCAAGGCCCGGACACTCAATCGGTGGGTGGAGACCTGCTGGGCGTAGTAGTCCCTGGCTTCGGGTGACTTGAGAGGTAGGAGGTTCTTGAAGTGCGTCCAACTCAATTCGCGCCCCAGTGAGGCGACAATCTGCTCGTTGGGGAACAAGCGGGCGAACTGGGTCATACGGCGCAGGTTGGTCGCGTCGTAACCCCTGCCGTACTTGGTCGCCAATTCGCGCCCCAGTGAGGCGTAAATCTCTTGGCCGTAGTCAGCGCGCTGCTGGCCCAGGACTTCCACGTCGATCAGGTGACCAATCCGCCAGAAGGTTAGCGTGAGAGCGACATTGGTGTACGTGGCGACGGCTTGCCGCGCCTGCTCGATGAGGGCCGACACCCGCTCGAGCAGGCTGCCCTCGTCTGCGGAGACGTCCGGCAGCATCGGTGGACTCACCTCCCAGGTCATCGTGCGTTCGGTCACACTTCAATCCTCTCGTACGAGTCGGACAATTTCTGAATAACGGTTCATCGGGGGTCGCCTCCGCGAGACCAGTAGGCGTGCCAGTCTTCGTTGGCAGAACGGGTGGGGCTCATCGGGTCGAGGTGGGCGAAGGTTGTCGTCACGTACCGTACCTCGTCTTTGGCTGGGTCGTCGGGGTCGACGGCGACGAGGGCGAGGCGGTGGCGGTCGCCTTGGGTCTGGGCGACAGCGACTTCGTTGGCGGTGATGCAGAAGGTGGTCGCGCCTTGGATGCGGCCTTTGACCTCGATGAAGTAGACCCGGCCGTCGGGGTCGGTGGAGCGGATGTCGTAGCCGGGGTTCCAGTGGTCCATCTCGACGGGGGTACGGCCCAGGGTGCGTTCGGCCGTGAGCACGAGGTCGACGGCCCGGCGTTCGACCGCCTCGGTTTCCTTGGTCTCGTACGCGGCGGCGGCTTTGCGGTCGTCGGGGACGATCTGGCGGGAAGGGATGACGAGGGCCTGGCCCCGGATGTGGGCGGGCAGGGCCGAGAGGTTGACG
>JAIRVA010000121.1 GCA_031254155.1 Propionibacteriaceae bacterium | reverse complement strand
CGGTGGTCGGAGGGCGGGGTCGGTGGCCGGAGAGTGGGGCCGGTGGGTACCGTTTCTTCGCGTTGGAACGTTTCAGCCTGCCGTACATTCCGCGAAAGCATGAAAACGCGGCGGAAACGCCCGCTGAAGTTGCCGTTTTCATACTTACGCGGAAATGGGGGGCGGGAGCGGGTGCTCGGTCGCTTTGCTCTCTCAACATCTTCCTCGGCCTGCGTCGATGTGCCCTCCGAGGCAGGGGTACCAGCCACATCCAGGCGGGTCCGCCGTCCATGGGGCTCGCGGACGTTAACTGCTACACTTGGTGTACGGAACTAACGAAAGATGACTCATGATCGGGTTCATTGTCACAGCGGCGGTCGGTTTGATCCTGCTGTTAGTTTTTCTGATTTTCGACGGCATTCTGGACGCGGTCCACGTGGATTTCACGGGGTCGGGGGTCTTTTCTGGGGCTTCACTAGGTGGTTTACTGACAGGTATCGGCTGCGGCGGGATCATTGGCGAGTCGCAGGGCTGGCCGTTCATCGGCTCAATCGCTCTCGGTGTTCTGATCGGCCTCGCCATCGCCTCCGTGGCCGTCGTCCTCTACCGCCTCCTGCGCAAGGCTGAGGCGGCGCAAGAAGACTTTTCCCTGGACCGCCTGGTGGGTACGACCGGGCTGGTCACGGCGGGTGCCCAGCCGGGGAGCCGCGGACTGGTGCAGGTGACGTACCTCGGCTCCCCCCGGACGGTGTCATTCTCCGCCGACGTCACCATCGCGACCGGTGACGCCGTGGTCGTGTCGGCGGTGCTCGGACCGGACGTACTCAGCGTCGTACCTAGTCAAACCACATTTGGAAGGACTCTCGCGTGAACCCAGAAGTTGTGACGATCATCGCTATCGTCGTTGCCATCATTGCCGTGGTGATCATTGTCTTCGCGGTGGCGAAGCGCTACAAGATCCCGGACGCCAACGAGGCGCTCATCGTGACGGGCGCGAAGGGCAAGAGCGCCGACGGCGCGGGGACCCTCAAGGTGGTGATGGGCGCGGGGTCGTTCATCATCCCGTTCGTCCAGCGCTGCCGCATCCTGTCGCTCGACGCGACCGAGATCGCGATGCAGGTCCCCGAGGGCGTCTCTAAAGACAACATTAAAGTTGTCGTAGACGCCGTGGCGCTGGCGAAGATCGACGGTACGCCGGCGGGGGTACGCTCGGCCGCGCAGCGCTTCCTCGGCCGCGAAGACCAGATCCCCCGGATCATCCAGTCCATCTTGTCCGGCGCGCTGCGGGGCGTGGTCGGCAACATGACGATCGAGGAGATGCTCCGCGACCGCGAAGGGCTCGCCACGAAGATCCAGGACGCCGCGTCTTCGGCCTTGTCGGACGCCGGTTTGCGCGTCGACACGCTGCAGATCAACGGTATCTCGACCGACCCCGTCGACTACATCACGAACCTCGGGCGCCCACAGGCCGCCGAGATCCGCAAGTCCGCCGAGGTGGCCGAGGCCCGCAACGACCAGGAAGCCGCCCGCGCCAAGGCCGAAGCGCGCATCCAGATCGCCTCCGCCAACAAGGATGCCCAGCTCAAAGAGGCCGACTTCCTGAAGGAGACTGCCCGCGCCGAGGCCGAGGCCCAGGCCGTCGGGCCCATGACCAAGGCCGCCCAGGACGCGCGCGTCACCGAGGCCCAGCAGCAGAACGCCACCCAGATCGCCACGCTGACCAAGTTGCAGCTGGACTCGGAGGTCCGCGCGCGGGCCGACGCGAACCTCTACGCTGCCCAGAAGGCCGCCGACGCCGAGTTGTACACCGCCGAGCAGCGCGCCAAGGCCCAAGCCGTTCAGGTGACCGCCGCCGCCGAAGCCGAGGAGACCAAGTTGACCCGTGAGGGTGATGGCCGGGCGTCCGCGATCCGCGCCGCCGGCCTGGCCGAGGCCGAGGCGATCAAGGCCAAAGGCGAGTCGGAGGCCCAAGTCAAAGAGCTGTTGGCCGAGGCGTACTCGAAGTACGGCCAGCAGGCGGTCATCGACCGCGTACTCGCCTCCATGCCCGACATGCTCGCCGCGGTGGCCAAGCCCATCGGCGATGTCGACAACATCACGGTCATCGGCGATGCGGGTACGGCCAGCGGCATCACGCGGATCTCGACCGAGTTGTTGGTGAAGTTGCCGGCCGTCATCAAGGCGGCGACCGGCTTCGACATCACCGACCTGATGCAGACCTGGTTCGCGGGAGGCGAGGTACCCATGGCGGTTGCAGTGCCCGCCTCACCCGCGGTATCCGCGTCGGCCGCGTCGGCCGCGTCACCCGCCCTCGTCGCGGCGGCAGCCGAGTAGGCCCACGTCGGCGGGGCACCAGGCGGGGGGTCCGTTAGTTAGCCCGGGCTGTCCGGCGTCCCGCCGTCCGTACCGCGAGAAAGTTTCCCGCGAATCCCACGGGACTTCCCGTAATGCGCCCATTGACCCACTCCGACGCGAGACAATGGTAGCGACGAAAGGAGCGCCAATGTGGACGATCAGCGCCAAAAACACGGAGTACGGCCACCGGGTCGGGCACGCGGTGGTGACGTGCATCGGGGCCGATGAGGCACCCCTCGCCGACCAGCCCGTCACGATTCGGCAAGTCAACCACGATTTCCTGTTCGGGAACATCGGGTTCGACTTCATTGACCTGGCCACGGGCGAGGACACCAGCGAAGCCACCACACAGTTGGCCGAGGACTACCTCGCTCTCTTCAACGCGACCACCCTCCCCTTCTACCTCGCCCGGTTCGAGCCGGAACGGGGCCGCCCCGACACGGAACGTCTCCTGGCCGCGGCTAGGTACTTTGTCGAACGCGGCCACGTCCTCAAGGGTCACCCGCTCGTCTGGCACACCCAGACCCCACCCTGGCTCAACTCCCTCCCGCTCCCCGAGGTGGAAGCCACCCTGCGCGGGCGCATCCGCCGCGACGTGGGCGACTTCGCCGGGCTCATCGACATGTGGGACGCCATCAACGAGGCCGTCATCATGCCCGTCTTCACCGCCGAAGAAAACGGGGTCACGAAACTCGCCTACGTCAAGGGCCGCCTGGACATGATGCGCCTCGCGTTTGAGGAGGCCCGCGCCACGAACCCCCAGGCGTACCTCCTCCTCAACGACTTCGATCTGAGCACCGGCTACGAGTGCCTGATTGAGGGCGCACTCGAGGCCGGGATCAAAATCGACGCGATCGGGCTGCAGACGCACATGCAACAGGGGTACCGTGGCGAGGCCGAACTACTCGACAAGGTCGAGAAGTTTGCCCGCTACGGGTTACCGATCCACCTGACCGAGACCACCCTCGTCTCCGGCGAACTCATGCCCCGCCACATCGTCGACCTCAACGACTTCCAGGTCCCGTCGTGGCCGACCACTCCGGAGGGCGAAGAACGCCAGGCCGACGAGATGGTGCGGCACTACACGTCCATGGTCTCCCACCCGGCCGTCAAGGCCGTTGTCTACTGGGGTTTCACCGATGCGAACGCCTGGCTCGGAGCGCCGATGGGCTTCGTCCGGGCGGACGGCACGCACAAACCGTCGTACGACGCTCTGTCATCCCTGGTCAAGGGCGAGTGGTGGATCCCGGAAACCGTGGGGCGGACCGACGCCGACGGTCAGTTCTCCCTGACCGGTTGGCTCGGTACGTATGACGTGACCGTGGCCGGGACAACCCACCGGATCCACCTCAGCCAGCCGGGACGGCTGACTGTGGAGGTCCGCGGGACGGCAGAATAGGGGCTGGCGACCAAGACGCACCCAGGTCTCGCCGCCGACCGTGAGTCGGCATAGTTTCTCCTTCCCGAGACTGTTCTGACATCCTAAACGGCGGCACCGACAAATTTTGGGCGGGCGCGATGCTGTGGTTCCCTTCCCCCGGTTGTCGTACCACTTTCGTGGTGATACCCCTTCTCAGTCCGCGTTCACCCATCCGTCCTCGCCGACTGGGCATCGGAGGTTCCTTGCGCTAATCTGGTGTCAGCCGTCGACGTGCTAGCGCCAGTGTGATGAGGGGTCCAGATGAGTAACGAGTCGAGTGAGAAGATCCGCCACCCGCGCCGTCGAGTGATCATTGTCGTTGTCGCCATCGTCGTCGTACTCGCCCTGGTGGCCGGGTTCGCCGTGTGGTGGGGCCACCGGTCAACCGGTGGGCAGACAACCACGACGACCCGGACCGCCACCGTCGAACGTACCTCCCTTGTCGCCGGTTTCCGCTTGTCAGGGACGCTAGGGTACGGGGATGCGGTCGCGCTGGGCGGTGGTGGCGGGGTCGTGACCCACGTACCCGCGGCCGGTGATTTCATCGCCGCCGGAAAGGTCGTCATGGAGGTCGAGGGCGTGCCCGTCTTCCTGCTCCAGGGCGATCTCCCGCTGTGGCGCGAGATCGGGCCGGGCGTCGCGGGGCCCGACGTGGCGATGGTCCGGAAGGCGCTCGCCACGCTCGGGTTCGCCGCCGGTACCGAGGGCCAACAGGCGTACGACCAGGATCTGTCGAACGCGATCGGCGCGATGTACGCGGCGGCGGGGTACCCCACCGTACCGCCGTCCACCGAACAACAAACCCTCCGGGCCACGACCCTGGCGACGCTGGGCTCGGCGAAAGACAGCCTCACGAACGCGCAGGACGCGCTCGCGGCGGCGAAGAACCACAAGCCGTCCCAGCCGGAAATTGTGGCAGCGAACAATGCCGTTAATGAGGCACAACGGACGCTGGACGCGATGATCCGCGGGGAGTGCCCGGGCGACGAGCTCACGGGGACGACCGGCTGTACACAGGCGCAGATCGCCAACGCACAAGACGCGCTTAACCTGGCCAAGGCCCAGCGGGACGACCTGCTCAAACCGCCGGACACCTCGGCCCAGCAGAGCGCGGTGACCAGCGCCACCCAGGCCGTCGCCAACGCCCAAGCGGACTATGACAAGGCCCTTCTCAACACGGTGAGCCCGCAGTCGGTCCTCATCGTGCCCGAACCCGAGGTCCGCATCGACAGCGTCCAGGCCAAGCTGGGTCTGGCGGCGAGCGGTACGGTGCTGACCTGGACCAAGACCCTGCTCTACGGCCGCGCCGACCTCACCGATGCGCAACGCCGATTGCTGGCGACGGGTACGAAGGCGATCATGACGCTGCCGGATAGCACGGAGGTCGACGGCGTCGTGGAGGAACTCATCGACGCCAAAACCGACCCCACGACCATGCAGCAGATACCGGCGTCCGCGCGCATCACCATCAACGACCAAACCCTCGTGTCCGGGCTGGGGGTGAGCGCGATCACGATCTCGTTCGTCCAGGACGAAGTGGAAGCGGCGCTCGTCGTACCCGTGACGGCCCTCATGGCGTTGGCCGAGGGCGGGTACTGCGTTCAGCGGCCGGACGGGACGTTGGTGGCCGTCAAGGTCGGGCTCATCGCCGACACCCGCGCCCAGGTCGAGTCCGACCAGTTGCGCGAGGGGGACGAGGTCATTATCCCGTGAGTACGTTGGCAGCCGAGGAAGGGCGTCCCGCCGGTGGGGGGGCGGTACCGTTGGTGTCCCTGCGCGGGGTGACCAAGACGTACCCCGGCCACCCCCCGCTCACGGTACTGAAGGACGTGACCCTCGACGTCGAGCCCGCCGAGAACGTGGCGGTGGTCGGACCGTCGGGCTCGGGGAAGACAACTATGATTTCAATCATGGGGCTGTTGGACCACGCGACGCGGGGCGAGATCTGGATCGACGGAGTCAACGCGGCCACGCTGCCGGAGCCGGCGCGGGCGCGGCTGCGGGCCGAGTCCATCGGCTTCGTGTTCCAGCAGTTCTTCCTCCTGCCCACCCTGGCGGCCTGGGAAAACGTGGCGGAAGGGATGCTGTATCAGGGTCTGAGGCGGGGGGTACGCCGCCGGCGGGCCCTGGAGGCGCTGGACCGTGTTGGCTTGTCAGCCCGGGCTTCCCACCGGCCCGGCGAGTTGTCGGGCGGCGAGCAGCAGCGGGTGGCAATCGCCCGCGCCATCGCCGGCGGCCCCCGGTTGTTGTTCGCCGACGAACCCACCGGCGCGCTCGACCAGGCCAGCGGGCACCTGATTGTGGACTATCTGCAGACCATCGCCAGGGACGGTACGACGGTCATTGTTATCACGCACGACCAGGGACTGGCCGCCCGGTTCGCACGGCGGATCAGTCTGCTCGACGGCGAGATCGTCGGCGACGAGGGGTCGGCCGAACCGGCGGCCGGAACGGGGGTGGGCGATGAACGACAATGAGCGGTACGCGGCGGCGCGGGAGTTCTTGTTCGGGGCCGAGCCCGAGCTCGTGGTACTAGACGAGGCGGAGTCCGCGCTGGACCGGTCCGAGTTGAGCGACGACGAGCGGTTCGCGCTGGCACGGGACATCCTCTTCGGACCCGGTGCCCCGGCCCCGTCGCCGGTGACCTACTCCGTGACGACTGACGAGGTACCGTGGAGCGGGCCGGAAGCAGTGGCCCCCACCCGAGAGTGTGGTCGCTTTTCCGTCATACATGACGTAAAAGCGACCAGTGGCGATGGGGTCCCCGACTCGCTCGAGGAAGCCGCCGCCAGCCCGCTGGCCATGGATGGGCAACCTGAACTATTCGCGGTCACACCGGCGGAAAAGACCGGCCGGGGGCGCAAGCACACTAGCCATCGCGGTCGATCCGTCAAGCAAAAATCCTCTCTGACAGGCCACGACGGAGACACTCCCGAACTCCGGGACAACGACCTCGTCAGCGATGAGGCCGCCCGATCCGACACCGACAATGCCCTCCACGACCAACCCGACGACAGCGCGCCCGCTCCCGCCGACTCCCCTTCCGTCGCCTCCGCCCGAAAGCGTGGTCGCTTTTACGGCGTACATGACGTAAAAGCGACCAGTGTCGACGCGGGCGCGCCGCCCGACGACACCCTTGGCGTGGAACCGGCCCCGGCAGCAGACCCGTTATCCCCGGACACGGCGGCCCACGCCGTCATCTCGCCGCTTGAGGACTTAGTTCCCCTCGACGGCTCGCCCACCGGCCCGGCGGCCGTGGAACCGACTCGGTCGCCCGCTGTCGCGAGAGAACCAGCGACCGTTGTCGAACCGACCCCCGCTGCGGCGGTCCCGTCCGGCTCGCCCCTTACTCGCCGTTCCCGCCGCCGGAAAGACAAGCCCGGCCCCCCGACGACAGGCAGGCGCATCCGGCTCTCGGTGCTGGACACGCTGGCGACGGCGACGCTCGGCCCGCGGGGCCGCCCGCTGCGGGCGATGCTCTCCGCGCTCGGGATCGCCATCGGGATCGCCTCGCTCGTGACGGTACTCGGCATCCCCGCGTCGTACGAGGCCCAGGCCCGGATCGAATTCAACGCCTGGGGTGCCAACATGATCATTGTCGCACCACAGACAGACCGCATGTCGGGTGAGACGACCCCGCTGCCCGACTCCGCCCCGGCAATGGTGGGCCGGATCTGGTCGGTGAAATCATCGCTGACAGTACGAAACGTACCCGATGTCTCCGTCTACCGGTCGGACAAGATGCCCGTCCAGGAGTCCCGCGGCCTGGTCGCGATGGTCGCGGAGGGCGACCCGCTGGGAACGCTGAGTACGACGATGGCGTTGGGCCACTGGTTCGATCAGGCGTCCGCGACACTCCCCACCGTCGTACTCGGCCAGAACGCGGCCATCCTGCTCGGCGCCGGCCTCGGCCAGCGGATCTGGATCGGCGGGTCATGGTGGGCCGTCATCGGCGTACTGGGCGAACTCCCGGGCTTCGCCGGACAACTCAACTCGTCCGCGTTCCTGGCCCCGCAGTGGGCCGCGACGCAGTGGCCGGACCTGCCAATCGGCCAGATCCTCGTCAACGCGTACCCGGGCCGGGTGGGCGCGGTCTCGTCGGTGATCGCCCAGACCGCGAACCCGGCGAAACCATCGGGGGTGGACGTGAGCCGGCCGACGGAGTACGGCACGGTCCAGGACTACTTCTTCAAGACCTTCCGCGACCTCGCCCTCGGTCTCGGCGGCATCGCCCTCCTGGTCGGCGGCATCGGCATCGCCAACACCATGGTGGTTTCCGTGATGGAGCGGCGCGGCGAGATCGGGCTGCGCCGGGCGCTGGGTGCCAGGACCGGCCAGGTCGGGCTCCAGTTTGTCCTTGAAGCGGCCATTATCGGGTTGTTCGGCGGCCTCTTCGGCGTCGCGCTGGGGGCGTACGCCGTGTTCTGCGTCACCGCGGCATTGAACGTGGCCTTCGCAATCCCGCTGTGGGTCATCATCGCTGGCCCGGGGATCTCAATGGCCGTCGGAATCATCGCGGGACTGTACCCGTCGATCAAGGCGGCCCGCCAGTCGCCCACCGTGACCCTGCGGGCCGTGTAGGGGCCGTCTCAGCACGGCCATTGACCAACTCCGAGTTTGTGCGTACGCGAGAGAGTAGGCTCGGCCTCGGCGAAGGGGGTACCATGCCTCGGACGATAAGAATAGTAGCGAGGCTGTTGCTGGCGTACGCCCTCACGGGCTGTACCACGGGGGAACCGGATCTGCCGACACTCACCGAGGGTACGCCGACGCCGACCGCCCAGTTCCAGGGACTCCAGGATGTGGCCAAGGCGTTCGACGACTGTCTGACCGACGCCGGTTTCACCGTCTCACTAGGCGATGTGAACGACATGGGTCCAGTTCAGGTGAACTTTTGGCCGCCGGGACTGTTCGTCATGTACGAGGATGCCGACGGTACGCAGGGGTACGCGCAGCCAGCCGCGGCCGGCGGAGGTTTCGCCGAACTCACCACCGAGCAGCAAGCGGCGTGGGACGAGTTCACACAGGCTCACCACGCCGGGCCCACCCTGCTGGTGGACGGGGCCGACCGCTCGGAGCCCTGGGCGAAGTGCCTGGCGACAACGGGGTACAGCTCCCTCAACATCCTCAACTCCGTACCCCCGCCCCCGATCGATCCGGCGGAACTGGCGCTAGAGGTTGAGAGCAACAACCAATGGGCAGCGTGCGCACGGGACAACGGCTGGCCCGAGGTCGCGGACTCGCCCATGCCGACGGAGGTGGGGGTCGAGCCGCAGATCATTCTGCCGGACCGCATGACCGAGGACCAACTCCGGTTGCTGCTCGCGGCCTGCCCGAACTTCGACGCTGACAAGTGGAAACAGGACGCTGCCTGGCACCAGGCGCCGCACGACACCCTCCACCCGCCGGGGTGGCTGCCGGACCCGATCATTCTGTTTGACACCGCGAGCGCGGAGTTCGGTGATCTCGCTAGCCAGACGCCTGAACAGGCGGCCGCCCTGGCGCACTGGCAGGCGCTCATGATGGTCCTCAACGGCGCCCGAATGGCGTACGTCGACGGGCAGGGCGAATAGGGACGGACACTTCCCTCATAAGGCATGATCTGCTGGCATGATGCCGCGAAATCACGCCGTATCCCGGTCACCGTCGTACTTTTGTCACGTGAGTACTTTGACAGTCATAGTACTATGGCGTTAAGATGGAGTCATCACCGACGAAAGGACACCATGCCGGACGCAATTTCCTCGGACCTGTTCCGAGGGCACACCGATACCATGATTCTCAAGGTCCTTTGCGAGGCCGACCACTATGGGTACGAGATCGTCAAGCTGCTCCGCGACCGCTCGGGCGGGGAGTTGGAGCTCAAGGAAGCGACCCTGTATTCCAGCTTGCGCCGCCTGGAGGCCGACGACAACATCGCCTGGTACTGGGGCGACGAGACCCAGGGCGGCCGCCGTAAGTACTACCAGATCACCGCCAAAGGCCGTACAACGTACGGAATCAACAAACAGCAATGGGACCACATCAAGCGGATCCTCGACAACCTCATCTGACCGGAAGGATAACAATGGACAACAACGTACACAGTCGGATCGACGACTATCTCGACCAGGTCTTCGGGCCGTACGAGGACAGCCCGTCCGCGGCTGAACTGAGAATCGAAATCCGCCATGACTTGCTGGAACGCCTGAATGACCTCACCGAGCACGGGGTGGCCGACGAGGTCGCCTACGCCCAGGTCATCTCGTCAATCGGCGATCTTGACGCGACCATCCGCGAGTTGGCGGGGCAGGACCGGGCGGAAGGCGCCGCGGCCGCAGGAGACAGTACACCGGCGACCGACGAGACCGTACCCCCCGAGCCCGAGGGTCCGGCCGACCGGATACCGGCCGGCGACACCCCGGGCGAAGCGTGGACGGAGCCCGAGTCCGCCGCCCAGGACCCCGACGACGTGCCCGACTACCCGGACTGGGCGACGGCGCTGGCGGACGCGTTCGTGTCCGGACTTGGTACGGCGCACGCCCAGTTCGTCAGCGCGCTCCGCCAGGTCGATGACGCGGGTACCGCTCACCGGGCCGACGAGTGGGCACGCCGCTGGGAGCGCCAGGCCGAGGACTGGAGCCGACGGGCCGGCCGGGCGAGCCGGCGCGCGGAGCGGGTGGCCAACACCTGGGCGCGACGGTGGGACCGCACCGAGCGCCGGACGCGCATCTCGTACGCCGCCACCGATTTGCGGGGCGGGGACTTCCACGGCCAGCAGATCCCCGACAGCCGTTTCGTTGCCAGTTCTCTGCGCAACACGAATTTCGCAGGTGCGGGCTTGGCTGGCAGTTCCTTCAAGTCCAGCGACCTGCGCAATGCCGATTTCACGCAGGCCGATCTGACGGGCGCCGACCTCAACGCCTGCTCACTGCGGGGGGCCCAGTTCGAGCGGGCCAACCTGAGCGAGGCGTCGATGTCGTACTCCGATCTGCGGGGCCAGCAGTTCACGGGTACGACGCTGACCGGTCTGCGGGCGACCTACGCGGATCTGCGCGACGCGGTCTTCAGCGACTGCGCTCTCGACCGCGCCAACTTCACCGGTTCCGACCTGCGCGGGGCCCGGTTCGACGGGCTCGCGCTCAGGGATGTCCGGTTTGACCTCGCCAATCTGTCAGATGCGACATTCCGGGGTACAACACTTACCAATGTCAGCTTCCACAACGTGTCGCGGAAGGTCATCGCGGCGATCATCTTCCAGGACGCCACCCTGGACCGGGCCACGTACCAGTCGCTCCGCGCCTCCGGCCACGACCCCCAGGGCGCCCGCGTCGTGGACTAGACCGAGACCGTGGTCGCTTTTGCGTCGTGTATGACGTAAAAGCGACCACGGTCTGGCCAGGTCGCACGTCAAACCCCCGTTTCGTGCCCTGCCCGCCACTATGATGGCAGAGTGATGAGGAACACTCGACCCCGTGCCCGGTACGGCTGGCTGAGCCTTGTCACCGCCGTTTTGAGCTGCGTGGCCGGGTTCGCCGGCGTCGGGTGGCCCGCCCCGCCGGCCCACGCCGCGGAGTCGGCGGCCACGGTCACGTTTGCCTCGGTCGTCACAGACGACACGGGCGTCACGCTCACGGGTACGGTGACCAACACCGGTACCAACCCCCTCTACAACGCGCAAGTCGTCTTCTGGCACCAGATCGCCCCGCTGACCACGACCGATCAGCTGAACGACGCCCTCGCCGCCGACCCCACCGCCGACACCGGCGACCGCCTGCCGGAGTCGCCCGCCGTGATCGCCAGCGGCAAGAACACCTTCGGCCCCGGCCAGACCGCGTATTTCACCGTGTCGGCATCCTGGGCCGACCTCAAGGTGAGCGGCGATGGCGCCTACCTCGTGGGCGTCCACGTCCGCGGTGCCGTCACCGTCCGGAGTGCGCTGTCGACGGTTGGCCGCGGTCGTACCCTCGTCACCATGGCCACCACCACGACCGCGGCCCAGGCCACCGTGGTGATGCTCACATCGGCACCTTCCCGGCTCCACGACAACATCTTCACCGACGACCACCTGGCCGGCGAACTGGCGGGCCGCCTCACCACCCTCCTCGGCCTCGCCCACCTGGGCGGCGTCTCCTGGGTAATCGACCCGGCGCTGTACTCCGAGATCGCCACGATGGCCAGCGGTTACCAGGTCCAAGGCATCGGACCGTCCGAACTTGTCGCCGGTACGGGCGAGGCGGCCGCCGCGGCCTGGCTCACGTCGTTCGCCACCCTCGACCCGGCGAGCGGGTACCGTCTCCCGTGGGGCAACCCCGACCTGGGCTTCGGTCTCGCCACCCACAACACCAGCCTGCTCATCGACAAGACTGAAACCCTCCTGGCCGACACCGCCACCGCCCCGGTGGCCCCCACCGCCACCCCGGGCAGCCCGGCCACTCCCGCCCCCCCCACCCCGGACCCGATCGACATTGCCCATCTCCCCCTCCTCATCCACCCAGCGAATAACCTAGTCAACTCCGATTTCCTCACGTACATCGCCCCCCTCGAACCCGACATCGTCCTCGCCGCAACCCCGGCCAGTACCACGCTGGACCACGGCAGCCTGCTCGCCACTCAGACCACCGCCTACCCGGACGGCCCCGGGCCCGATGACGCCCACAC
>JAIRVA010000081.1 GCA_031254155.1 Propionibacteriaceae bacterium | reverse complement strand
CCGTGACGCCAGGGATGCGCGCGCCCGAGGCGAGGCCATTGTTGACGACCGACACCATCATGTCGGACATCGCCTGCGCCGTCGAGGCCTTGACCGCCGTCGTCGTCGTGACCTCGTGCTGGTACAGGACGGAGAGATCGGGGGCCCGGACCTCTTCCACCACGTACGGGTCGGCCAGTTCGCCGTTGTTGACGAACGTCGCCGCCACCATGGCCATCTGGAGCGGGGTGGCGGCCACGTCGTACTGCCCGATGGAACTCATCATCAACTGGGCCGGGTCGAGGCTCGCGGGGAACTGGCTGGCGACCCCGCCGAGCTCCGGCAGGTGGGTCTGGCCGAAACCGAACTTCTCCGCCTGGTTCCGCAGAGCGTCGGCTCCGAGCGCGGTACCCAGGTTGGCGAACGAGGTGTTGCACGACATCTGGAGGGCCCGGGCGAGCGTGACCTGGGAGTTGCCGCAGGCCGTCGAGTTGGGTAGCCAGAGGTTGCTGCCGGGCAGGAGTACGCGGTTCGGCGTGTCGATCATAGTGTCGGGGGTGTAGCCCTTCTCCAGGGCCGCGGCGGCGACGACCAGCTTGAAGGTCGAGCCGGGCGGGTGGATTTCGCGCGTGCCGCGGTCCGTCATCGGGTTGGGCGAGGCCGTCGTCAGAGAGGCCCAGGCGTCCTGGGTGGCGCCGAGATCGTGTGAGGCGAGGACGTTCGGGTCGTAGTTCGGCGTCGAGACGAGGGCCCGGATCGCCCCGGTGTGGGGATCAAGCGCGACGATTGCCCCGTCGTACCCCTGCAGCGCGTCCCACGCTGCCTGCTGGAGCGTGGGCGAGATCGTCGTCACGACCGAGGCGCCCTGGGGGGCCCGGCCGGCCATCATGTCGATGAGGCGTTGGTACCACTGGGACGACGACGTGCCGACGAGGTAGGAGTTGTACGAGTTCTCGACCCGGGACTGGCCGTAGATGTAGGAGTAGAACCCGGTGACCGGCGCGTACAGCGGGCCGTTCGCGTAGACGCGCTGGTAGCGGAAGGCGCTGCCGTCGCTCGACGGCACCGACTCCGCGATGACGGTGTTCTGCGCGAGAATTTCGCCGCGCAGGACGTCGAACTCGGCCTGGCGGGCGCGGGTGTTGCGGGGGTTGGCCTGGAGGGAGTCCTCCTGGAAGACGTTGAGGTACGTGAGGTTGGCCAGCAGCGCGAACACCATGAGTGCGACAACGACGCCCACGCGGCGGATGTGAGTGTTCAATCCATCCCCCTTCCGAAGAAATCGTCCTCATCCGGGTCGACCGTGTCCGCACCCTGATCAGTGGGACCAGGATCCGGGGGTGAAAAAAGACCTGGGATATGGGGACGGCTCTGGGGCCCCCCTTCGTCCCGCGGGGCGAGCAGGACATCAGGTGGATGTTGAACACCAGAACCGTCCCCATATCCCAGGGAACGTAGTGTAACTATAGCATCGCCGTCATTACGATTACTAGTAGGTACCGACACAATTTCACTATGTGAGAAAGGATTGTACGCCTGGGTGTCAGCCGGTTCAAAAACTAGTACCGCCGAGTCATCTGATTGCATCACGCTATCGGCGACCCTCGCGGTTTCTTCGTCGTTGCCAGACCAGGTTTCGGCCTCGGTTTCCCGCCCGCTTTCCGACAAACGTACTTGTGCGGCTTCGAGGGCCTGGACGGGCCGGGTCGCGCCCGTACCGATACGTTTGAGTTCACTACGTGAGATGACTTGGGTCCGTTCGCCGGCCAGTTCCGTGGCCCCGGAGGGCAGGATGACGCCCGTCTCGGGGCCCGGGCGCCGGGCCTGGTGGGAGACCACCAAGAGAACCGCGACCAGGATCCAGTTGGCGATCACCGAGGAACCACCCTGGCTGAGGAAGGGGGTCGTCAGCCCGGTGAGGGGCAGCAGACGGGTCACGCCGCCGATGATGGCGAAGGTCTGGAGGAGGAAGGCGAAGCTGAGGCCGGCGGCGAAGAGCTTGACGAACGGGTCGGTCGCGACGAGGGCGGTCTTGAGGCCGCGGAAGACGAACAGGCCGTAGAGGATGATGACCGCCATCAGCCCGACGATGCCGATCTCCTCGCCGACGGAGGCGGCGATCATGTCTGAGGCGGGGAGGATGATGAGGCCGGGGCGGCCGAGACCCCAGCCGGAGCCGAACAGGCCGCCGTTGGAGAGCCCGAACTGGGCCTGGATGATCTGGGTCGCGTCGTCCGGATAGGCGAACGGGTCGAGCCAGAAGTTGATGCGCCGCTGGACGTGACCGGCGTACCGGATGACGGCAGCCCCGCCCGCCGCGAAGAGCAGCAGGCCGAGGATGACCCAGGACGCCTTGCCAGTCGCGACGTAGATCATCATGACGAACAGGCCGAAGAAGAGCAGCGATGTACCGAGATCGTTCTCGAAGACCATGATCGCGAGGCAGAGTCCCCAGATAATGATGACCGGCCCGAGGTCGCGCATCCTGGGCAGTTCGAGCCCGAGGAAACGTCGCCCGGCGAGGGAGAGGACTTCCTTCTTGTCAGCGAGGTACGCCGCGAAGCTCGCGGCCAGGACGAGCTTGGCGATCTCGGCCGGCTGGAAGGAGAAGCCGCCGAGGCTGATCCAAATGCGGGAGCCGTACATCGAGCGGCCGAGGCCGGGGACCAGCGGCAGGAGCAGCAGGCCGAAGCCCACGAGCGACAGCAGGAAGGGGAAACCCTGGAGGCGGCGGGGATCCCGCAGCGTGAAGACGATGACGAGCAACGCGGCCACGCCGATCACAATGGCGAGAAATTGCGTGTAGAGCATCGGCGGGTCACCGCTCGTCAGATCGAGGCGGTGCAACATCGCGAGCCCGATCCCGGTGAGGGCCAGGACGATGGCCATGATGATGGGATCGGCGTACGGCACGGCGAGGCGGAGGCCGACGTGGATGAGCAAACCCATCCCGAACCAGCAGACGGCCACCACCGGCCACAAGGCGGGTACGGCGTTGTCGCGGTTCAGCCCGGTCAGGATGAACCCGGCGAACCCGATCGCCTGGCCGAAGAGGATCAGGAGTAGTTGGGCGACACCTCTCGTGCGGTAACCCTCCATGTCAACACCCATCCGACGGGGCCGGCGTGCCGGGGGGCCGGGTGGCACGGGCCGCGAGGCACTGGTCCGACTTGGTCTGGAGTTGCTCGACGGTGGTCCGGGCCTGGTCGAGCCCGCCCGAACTGGCGGAAATCGTCGTGGTCACCCGGTCGCGCCAGGAGATGGGCAGGTTGTCAAGCTTGATGGTCGTCGTCTCGTACACCCGGGACGTCGGGATGCCGGCGATGCTGCCGGGCAGACCCTGGTAGATCGCCACCCGGCCGTCGGACTCGCCGATGTAAAACTGGTGCGACCCGTAGTAGGCGATGCCGCCGGCGGTGCCGGCGAGCGCCAGGACGACGGCCACGATGATCAGGATGAACGCCTTGTGCGACTTCTTGGACGACGGCGCGTACCGCCGGTGCTCCTCCTGGGCGGGGGTGAGCGGCTGGATCGTGGCCGTCGAACTCTCGCCCTCCTCCGCCGGCGGCTCCAGGGCCTCCAGGAGGGACACGACCCGCGGGTCGGCGGCGGCGCCGATGAGCCCCCGGCGGACGTACGCCGAACGGTGGTGGGTCCGGGGCGGGAGCTTGGCCAGGACCACCGTCCCCTCCTCGTCCTCGCCGGGCGCGGGCGCGGCGCTTGCCACCACGTCGGCCAGGATGATGGTGATGTTGTCGGTGGCCCCGGCGGCGTGGGCGAGGTTGATGAGCGTCGACATGGCCTCGTCCGGTTCGGGGAGGCGCATGGCCGCCGCGATCGCGTCGTCGGGGGCCAGCCCGCACAGCCCGTCGGAACAGAACATGAGCCGGTCGCCCTCGGCGAGGGGCAAACTGAAGTAGTCAGCCATCACCTCGGGCGACCCGTTGAGCACGCGCAGCAGGAGCGAGCGGTGGGGGTGGCTCATCGCGGCCCGCTCGTCGAGCCGGCCCTCATCGATAAGTGACTGGACGTACGAGTGGTCGTGGGTGAGGCGGTGCAGCGTGTTGTGGGAGTAGAGGTACCCCCGGGAGTCACCGATGTGGACGACGGAGATGCACTGGCCGTCGAACAGGGCGCCGCACACCGTCGTACCCATGCCGTCCAGATCGGGGTTGGCTCCGACCAGCCGCTCAATGTGCTCGTTGGCCTGGACGATCGATTCGCGTAACGCCAGGCGGGCCGCTGAGCCCGAGACCTCGACGTTCGCGACGTGCTGCAACTCGCGGGCCGCGACCGCCGACGCGAGATCGCCCGCGGCGGCACCGCCCATGCCGTCGGCAACGAGGAGCATTGACTGCGAGACGTACCCCGAGTCCTGGTTGGACTTGCGGACCAACCCGGTCTCGGAGTGGGCGATGGCGTTGAGGGTGAGCGGCACTTACGTCTCCAGCCTCATCTGGACGTTCCCGATCCGGATGACATCCTGCGTGCCGACGACCGTGGGGTCGGTGATCCGCTGGGAGTTGACGAACGTGCCGTTCGTACTGCCCAGATCCTTCAGGACCCACGTCCCGTCACCCTGGTGCGAGAGCTGGGCGTGCATCGAGGACACGTAGTCGTCGTCGAGCACCAGCTCGCAGGCCTCGGAGCGGCCGATCCGGACCTCGGGCACTAGCTGGAGCCGGTCGCCGGCGTGAAGGCCGGAGTCCATGGCGAGGACCCACGGTTCCCGCTTGCCCCGCTTGTGGGGCTTGGGGGCCGCGGGCGGCGGGGCCGACGGGGTCGTTTCACCGGCCGGGAGGGGCGCGGGCGGGGTGCCGCGGTGTCGTTTCTGGCGGCGGCCGACCATGTCCGAGTTCACCACCGCGGCGATGAGGACGATGAAAAGCCACAGAATCGCCAGGAAAGCGATCTTGAGAACCAGGACGGTGAACGCGGCCACGTCAGCTTCCTGTCGGTGCGTAGACGAGCATCTGCGTTTTGCCAATGTCGATCCGAGACCCGTCCCCCAGTTCTGCTTCCGCCACCTTCCGGCCATCCACCAGGATGCCGTTCGTCGAGTTCAAGTCGAGGATGCGGACCCGGAGCGAGCTCCCCGACCCGGTCACCACAAACTGGGCGTGGGTACGGGAGATGCCCGGGTCGTTGATCCGCAGATCCGCGTCCGCGCCCCGGCCCACGGTGAAACCGGGCGGCGTCAGCGGGTGCCGGACCCCGTTGACCTCCACGACCAGGTTGGCCGACTTGAGGCCCGTCGGGGTACGGGGCGCGTCAACCTCCGCCACCGTCTCCGAGGCGACCAGGAACCGCCCGACGGGCAGGTCCGGGCGTTCCTCCAGCTGGATCGAGACCGGGCCCGAGAAGATGTAGTCGTGCTCCGCCGCGTACTCCCGCAAATCCGTCGTGATCTCCGCCGTCATCGTCTTGGAGTACGGGAACAGGCGGGCGTAATCATGCTTTGACAAGGAAATAAGGAAGTCGTTGGGTACGAGGCGCTTGTCCTGGGCGAGGATCTGGGCCTGCTGGTCGAGCTCCTTGGTGAGCTGGTGCGTGATCTCAACGGGCTGCACATCACCCTTGAAAGCGCGGGCGAAAACGCCGCCGACGGCGCCCTCGAGCTTCTTCTCGGCCTGGGAGAACAATCCCATCGTGTACCTCCCTTCTGCGCGGTACCGGGTGATCGCGTCAGAAACATCCTACTCAGCCACCCACTGGGTAGTCTAAAGTCATCGCGGGCCAAGCGACAAGACGTACGTGGAGGTACGGCGCGGGGTACGGTGTGGGGCCGGCGCCGTGACACGGTTTCACACTCCTCGCCCTTGGTGAGGTCCTGGGCCAGAGATGCGAAAGCATGTCGCTATTTTCGGTCTCCCAAGCGACACGGCTTCGCACCGTTGCGCCTGACCATGCCGACCGGGCTAGCTGTGTGAAGCTATGTCGCCCGGCCACCCGGGTGTTGTTGGTTGGCTGGGAGTTCGGCTCGGTGCTGGGGTCAGGCGATGTACGCGGCGGTGGCGGGGTCGATGAGTCCGGGGACGGGTTCCCCAGCGATGTAGGCCGCGATGTCGTCGACCGCGCCTTCGCCCAACCGGGTCAGTTCCCGCCCGAGCGAGCCCGCCCAGTGCGGGGTGAGGGTGACGTTCGGCAGGGTCCACAGCGGCGAACCGGGCGCGGGCACGCCGGGCCAGGTCACGTCGAGGACCGCGTCGAAGCGGCCCGTCGCGAGTTCCCGGACGAGCGCCGCCTCGTCCACCACGATGCCGCGGGCCGTGTTGATGAACGTGGCCCCCGGTTTGACCAGCGATAACAGCTCGGCTGAGATGGCGGAGTGATTGTTCTCGGTGTCACCGAGGTGGACCGAGATCACATCGGCCGTCGCCATGACCGCGCGCTCGTTTGCCAGTTCCACGCCGAGGGCCCGCGCCTGGGCGGGCTCCACGTACGGGCTCGCGAGCAGGATCCG